>JAUXAH010000194.1 GCA_030614945.1 Phycisphaerae bacterium | reverse complement strand
GTGAATTCCTGTCATTGCGAGGCCTGAAAGGCCGTGGCAATCTCAAACGCTCGAAAATCTTTAAACACGGGCTGGAAGCCCGTGCTACCTTCGCTTCGCTCCTCGCAATGACAAAACCGAAGGGTTATTCGGATAGGCTCTAAGATGGGTTACCCCTCACCACCCAGAAAAATGGGTCATCGCGAGTGATATTTCCCTCCCAGTCATTGCGAGCATCGCAGCGCTGAAAGTCCGGCCCTTGGACGGAATGCGCGGCAATCTCTATTTCCCCGCCCGCTTCGATGGTAGCTCTGTTTTTGAATTTTACGCTATAGTTTTACGCTTTTCGCTTTGCAATTTAAGCTTTCTCACCATCACCGCACCGCAGTCCCGCACCAAAACGGCGTGAGCCGAAGCTCTTTTGGTGCTGGATGCTGGGCAAGCCAGGCAGCAAGAGCAATTTAACGCCTATCAGCAGACCAAACTATGACAGTAGATTACTCAACCCCTCTTTCGGCGTGTCAATAACTTCCTGTATCTTGCTGCACTTTATTTTTGCTGGAGCTCGGCCTTGAAGAACCTTACGTATTATCGTGAATTTCCGGAACCAAAAGTGATTAGTCAAATCATACAATTCATCTTTTAACTCTTTCCGTTTCTTTTTGTCATCAGTTGCAACAATTTTGTTCAGACGGCTTGTAATCCCATATTGAATCTTGTATTCATCAGTTTTTTTATTGGTCATAACACCTCCAAAACTATCAGCGTCTTTTTTTCCAAAACCACCACACCAAAGCCGAGCAGCAAGAGCGTAGCCGATTCTCCTCTCAAAAAAACGTTGGTATTTTACAGCGCACTAAAAAGGGCACCGCTACATCGTGCTCGTCCAAGGGCTGGCAAGGCCAATTGCATTGTATACTTTCTGCGGCTGCAAATCAAGGTAAGTGGAGCAAATTCGTACAATTCATGGCTAATTTTTCTACGAACTACCAACTACGAACTCAGTCAGCTCTGTAGGATTTGGAGTTTATCCGGCTGGAGACGTTTTAGGCCGGGGAGCTGGTTTCGGCCAAGTCTGGCGTCAATCAGGACAGAGCCATCCAGATAGTGCTCGTTAACGATTGTCCCGTACGCCCGCAGAAAGCTCTGGAGTTTGCCGTTCGATTGACTGGAGCTTACCCGCAGCAGAACAACAGCCCCCTTGTACTTTGCTAACACCGCCTCGCTCAACCGCTCCAGGCCGAAGCCGGTCTTGGCTGATATACTCACCCCATCGGCAAACACGGTTTCCAGCGTCTCAAGTTCGCTGATTTTTTTGACAATATCAACTTTGTTAAGCACGAGTAAAATCGGCTTTTCGGCACAGCCGATCTCTTCCAGAACCTTATTGACAGAGTCAATCTGCTTGAGTGCATCGGGATTGGAGACATCGACGATATGCAGGAGCAAATCGGCATTAACGGCCTCTTCCAGCGTCGCCTTGAACGACGCAATCAACTGATGAGGCAGACTTTTCAAAAAACCAACAGTGTCACTCAAAAGCACCTCCGCCCCCCTGCCCAGCGCCCATTTTCTCGTTCGCGTATCCAGCGTCGCAAAGAGCCGGTCCTCGACAAACACCTCCGCGTTGGTAAGAGCATTTAAGATTGTGCTTTTGCCTGCGTTTGTATATCCGATGAGGCAGATTTTGAACAGCCCGCCTCTACCGTCAATCTCGCGAATCCTGCGCTTATCGATATCCGCAAGTTTGCGTTTGAGTTCGGTGATTCGCTTATTGACCAATCGACGGTCGATTTCCAATTGTTGTTCGCCCGGCCCTCTGGTACCGATGCCGCCGACGGCACCCGCAGCCGTTCCCCCGCCCGCCCCCGCTACACTGTCAAGGTGCGACCACATCCTCGTCAACCGAGGATATGTATATTCGAGTTGTGCCAGCTCGACCTGCAGTTTGGCCTGCTTTGTTTTTGCCCTTGTGGCAAATATGTCCAGAATCAGCTCGCTGCGGTCCAGCACTTTGACTTTGATAATCTCTTCAAGCTCACGAATCTGGCGCGGCGACAGGTCGTTACCAAATATCACAACATCTGCTTTGAACCGCTTGACTCGTTCTCCGAGCTGGTCGGCTTTGCCTTTACCTATATACGTGGTAGGATTTATTCTGCGGATTTTCTGCTGGAATCTATCCACGACAACAGCCCCGGCACTTTCAGCCAGGGCGGTAAGCTCAACTAAATCGTCTCCGCCGTCCCGGGTGCGCGGGAAAGCGGCCACTAAAATGGCACGCTCTTTTCTGACTCTCAGCGTCTGACGAAATTTCTCCAACTAAAAAATCCCTCCAAAATAGATGTCCGCCGCAGTTGGACTTCTAACAGACGAACTGCTCTACTATTTTAGCATATTTTGTCCATACTACTCAAGAATGCGCTAATATTCGGTAAATTTACACGTTTTTTCAACTAACATTCGCGTTTTTTTCAGCTAAAGAGGCCTTTTTTTCACAAAAAACTGTCAGCGGAGATTTTTTTGACTTGAAAAATATAAAATCTACATTATACTAACGCCTCTTAAGTCTTTTGACGAACTAAAGATATAATATCATTTTCCCATTGCTTTTAATTTGTAAGTGTTGAAAGGGTCTTTTTTTATGTTAAGAGTCAAATCGCGTACAGGCGAATCAGTTCAGCAAATGATAAGACGCTTCAAGAAACTGTGCGAAAAAGAAGGCTTGATTAGAGATATGAAGCGCAATGCCTATTACGAGAAACCTTCGGAAAAAAATCGCCGGCGCATACGCAAAGCCCAGCGAAATTTAAACTACTCTTAATACAATTCTTTCAGCGTATCAGTTTTATTTACCTTTAATCCGAGCAGGCAAATCATAAACAGTTCGTTTGTTCAGCTTTTATTTACCCACAGACCAAAAACCACATTGCCATTGCCGGGCCAGCGGGTTCTTCAGACCACCTGCGCCTCGAAGTTAAACAACCGGCAGAATTCCACGAGGTGCCGCTTGTAGTCGCCGTAGAAGAACAACTGGTGGAAGCCGGGGAAGCTGAGCACTTCCTGGTCACCATCGAACTTTACCGTGACCGAGATGACACATCCGCCAGCCGGCGGCACACTGACGTTGCCCAGCACGGTGCCGGCTGAGATAAGCAGCTTCGTCTTACGTCCCTTCTTCTTATCGCCGGGCAGGACGTCAACGCTGGTGACTCGCTGGTCCTTGCGCCACAAAGTGCGTGCCGTTGCGTCCCGCAGGGCGTGGTGATGCACTAAATCAAACGGCTCCGGCAACTGGTCGAAACCGTTCAGACGCGTCGCGCACATACAATGCGCCCCGATGATTGCCTGGTGCGCGGTATTGGCCACAGGGTCCTGCTGGAATCCGGGCCGGTCGAACAGGTACTGCACGATGATTTGCGAGGCGACGGCGCCGTAATCGGCTTCGCAGATTGCCGGCATGCCTTCGTCATTCAACCGCGACCAGGCCAAACACGGCAGGCTCACTTCCGGGTTATTCTTGCCCATACCAAGGCAGTCCATCGTGAGGGCGTCGGCTTTTTCACGCTCAATGATATTGCGAGCCACAGAGTAGGCCCTGGCGCCGTTGATGATGTCCTGCCGGGTCGCCCCGGTGCGTCGGCGTGCCCGCCGCAGGTAATCATTCGCCATAGCCAACACCTCATCGGTGGGGAGCATTTTGTTGTACTCGTCCACATAGGCGTTCACCGGTATGTGCCGCAGCGTAATTCCTAAATCGGCCATCGACGAGTCGTATCGCTTATTACCCCTGAGCACAACGCAGCGGGCGCGGCGTACTTTCGCCCCTGCCTTGAGCATTTTCATTCCGTAAGCTGCCTGGCTGAAATCGTCCGTCGAGTAAATAACACAGCCGGGACTGTCGGCCAGTTTGATGGTGTTTGTGGTGAACGAGGTGCCGACCGGCGAAAAGATGACCGTCGGGATGCCGGTCTTGACCGCCTTATGGGCCGTGGGCCAGGCGTGCTGCTGGCGGTCGAGCAGCACTACCATCAATCCATCGACATCGGCGGCTTTGGCCTCGGCCAGCCAGGCGTCGGCCTCAGCGGGGCTATAGATTGGCTCCAGCCGCAGGTCGAATTCCACGCCGAGCACCCCGGCCGTTTCCGTTAATTGTGCTGTGTATTTGCGCCGTGCCGCTTCACCATCATAGACCGCGCCCGGCCACCACATACCGTAATCCTCTTTTCGCCGCACGAACGCCGCCTTGATGGTCGGGACGTATTTCGACGCCGGGCCGGATGGCCGCAGCAGCGCCATTACCATTTCCTGCTGCCACAAAGATGCACAGCCGGCCAGCAACGACGAGCCGGCAAGTAATACCGTCGAGCCGCGAAGAAAATCCCGTCTGCTGCACTTGTGATGGGCATCACAGTGTAAAGGGCATCGTCCAGAATTCATAGGAACCTCCTGTAAAAAAATGTTTTAGGTAATTAGCTGTTACGTTGGCCGCTTTTTTGAGGCGACGTAACGTATTGGTCTGTGACAACTCAATTGATGGCTGTCATTGCGAGCGAAGCGAAGCAATCTCAACTCATTGAAAGTCCGAGATTGCTTCGTCGCTTACGCTCCTCACAATGACAATTCCTCAAATCACAAGTCACAGAGCACTATTTTCTTGTATGCACTTTGAGGGATATGATACGGCGTATCAAATAAAATTGCAAAAATTTCCCACCA
>JAUXAH010000044.1 GCA_030614945.1 Phycisphaerae bacterium | reverse complement strand
AATCGAGGGCTTAAAACTTACGCCAGATGTTGAGCGCTCCCGCCTCGTTGTGGAACTGGACAGTAACTATTTATCAAAGTCGCACGGCGTGGAGGTGACGGTGTTGGACGGCAGCAAAGAGGTGGCCAAAGGTCACGGTTTTAGAAGAATCGAGGTACCCATTCTGAACGCGAGGCTCTGGTCTCCTGAGGATCCTTTCCTTTACGGGCTGCGCATCACACTATGGCTCGGACTTGAAGACCCGGAGAAGGTGGATGAAGTTGCAAGCTACTTTGGTATGCGGAAGATAGAGATAAAGAAGGACGAAGCCGGAATAAATCGACTGTTTCTGAACAACGAGCCGCTGTTTCAATTCGGCCCGCTTGATCAAGGCTTCTGGCCAGATGAATTGTACACCGCGCCGACAGATGAGGCGCTTCGCTATGACATCGAAGTATTGAAGAAGCTCGGCTGCAATATGATGCGAAAACACGTCAAGATAGAACCGGCGCGTTTCTATTACTGGTGCGATAAGTTGGGATTGATGGTATGGCAGGATATGCCCAATGGCAATAACAAGACCGACGCAGACAAGAAGCAGTTCGAATGGGAGTTGATGCGGCTGGTCCACTCCCACTACAATAACCCATCGATTATCATGTGGGTGCCGTTCAATGAGGGCTGGGGGCAGCACGACACGGAGGGATTTGCGAAGAAGATCAAACAGGATGACCCGACTCGGCTGGTGAACAATGCCAGCGGCTGGGCGGACAAGGGGGTCGGCGATGTGCACGACATTCATAAGTATCCGGGGCCGGCTGCGCCGCCCGTCGAAGAAGACCGTGCTGCGGTGTTAGGCGAGTTCGGCGGTCTGGGGCTGCCGGTAAAAGGGCACCTCTGGCAAGAGAAAAAAAACTGGGGCTATCGCAAATATGAAACCAGAGAGCAACTGACAAACGCCTATGTAGCTTTGCTAAGCAAGCTGCGGCCGATGATTGGTGGTGGCCTGTGCGCTGCAGTGTACACCCAAACGACGGATGTAGAGGTCGAGGTCAACGGGCTGATGACATACGACCGAGCGATGGTCAAGGCGGACGCTGAAAAGGTCGCTGTTGCCAACCGCAAGCTCTACCTGCCGCCGCCGGTAATCAAGACGATTGTGCCAACATCCCAGAAGCGGGGTATCGAGTAGAGTTACACTACGAGCAAGCCCGAAGACGGCTGGCAAAATCCCGGCTTCGATGACTCGTCCTGGAAAAAAGGCCGCGGCGGCTTCGGCACCAAAGGTACACCAGGGTCAGTCGTCCGCACCGAGTGGAAATCATCGGACATCTGACTACGTCTGATATTTGAGTTAAAAGATAAAAAACTCAACCAACTCTGCCTATCGATACACCATGACGAGGATGCCGAGATTTACATCAATGGCCGGCTCATCACGAAGCTGCAGGGCTATACTACGAGTTATGTGCAAGTTCCTATTGAGGAGGCGGGGAGCAGGGCCTTGAAAGTCGGCTCGAATTGCTTAGCTGTGCACTGTCATCAGACGAGCGGCGGGCAATATATCGATGTGAGTCTGGCCGATGTGGTCGAACAGTCGGCTAAATAATTGCAGATTTGTGCCGGTGGCTGTGGCATTCGATATTGACCGCCACCGGCAGTGAGGCAATGTGGCACGGAGCAGTCTCGACTAAACAAGCCAAAGCGGTAGTATCGCCGCCAAGCCCCTGCGGGCCCAGGCCAAGCGCATTGATTCTGGAAATCAAATCCGCTTCAAGTTCAGCGTAAAATCCGTCTTCGTTTTTCTCACGCAGATTTCGGCACAGTGCTTTTTTACTCAACAGAGAGCTTAGTTCAAAATCGCCCCCAATTCCCACCCCAACAACAAACGGCGGACAGGCATCAGCACCGGCTGTCCCGACAACATCAACGATCCAATCAATTATCTCTTTTCTTTCTGCGGTAGGCTTAAACATCCTGAACCGACTCTTGTTCTCAGAGCCGCCGCCCTTGGCGATAATAGTTATTTTCAGCTTATCACCCGGAACAATCGAATGATGGATTATGGCAGGTGTGTTCGTGCCGGTGTTCTTGCGTTTATCGAGGGGGTCAGAAACAACGCTTTTTCTAAGAAATCCTTTTTCACAGCCGGCCGCAACACCGGCGTTGATTGCATCGAACAGCGTCGTATCGCTATCTCCGGCAGCAGGTTTAACAGCAACCTCGGCACCCTGCTGCACAAAGACTACCGCCAGACCGGTATCCTGACACAGTGGTATTTTATCTTCCTTTGCTATGCGTGCATTTTCGACAAGCTGATTTAATATCTTTGCCGCCCCCGAATTGGTTTCTTTGCGCTGCGCCTCTTTAAGAGCAGCTAAAACATCGTCGGGCAGTTCATAAGCAGCCGATACGCAAAGCGATTCGACAATCTCGGCGATTTTTTCAAACTTAATGTATCGCACGATAATTGAACTTAAGACTAAAAACCCAAAACTAAAAACTCTTAGCTGCCCGTCACATTGACCTCGAAGGTTTTATACGTTGTATTGCCAACGTCATCACTGACTCTAACTGCGATTATATGCTCGCCGACCTCCAGCTCTTCAATAACAATCGTAAAATCCTCGTCCGTAGTATCATAGACCAAATCATCCGGCAGAGCCCCTATCCATTCGGCATTACTGTCAACGGTATAATGTACCTTTCCTATCGCACTAAATTCATCAGATACTTGCAGCTTCAGCGTTACGGTTTTCTTATCCTTCTCGATAGGGACTGTTTTAATAACCGGCGCAGTGTTATCAACTACTACCGCCTCACTTACTCTACTGCCCGTCAGCTTCGTTGTGGTGGTATTGCTTCTCTCGTCGCTTGCGGTTATTCTGACCTCGTATCGACCGTCTTCAACGCTCTTTCCGTTCCATTCGAAGCTGTCCGCTTCGAGCTCGTCTTTCAGCTCAATCCAGTTTGTTCTTCCAATTTTTCTAAAATCTATTTTGTAAATGAGCTTGTCACCGTTATCGTCTTTGGCCTTATAGCCGATTTTGAACATTCCTGCTTTACCGGCCGCGCTAATTCGACTAACGCTGACCGATTCGACCTTTGGCGCCAAATTCGGGACAGTACTGGCAACAGCAATCTCCCTTATGAGCGGACTCTGGAGACCATTTTCGCTTTGCAACACAAGTTTATACTGGCAGAATCTGCCGAGCGGGCATCGCAACTGTACCGGCTCTGTCACTTCCAGCAGCTCGGTCCAGTCGGAAAAAGTCGGGTCGTTTACATCTTTAACGTTTCCGCTGCGAGAAGCCAGGCGAACCTTGCACCCTCGCGGAATATCGGCCTCGATTTGCAGCTTGCCCCACTTTGCCGGCTGGCCGGCATCGATAAGGTCAGAAGTGTAAGTTCCCTCGGAAGCAAAGCCGGAACTTAACTTTATCAGCTTCGCAGGATTCGCTGTTCCAAGATACACTTCGTCGGCGGCCACAGCTATCGCGGTTATCTGTGATGCCTGCTCATCCTCATAGATAATTGCTTCTTGCTCCGAGGCCGGTTCGACAGTAAAAAGCTGGGCGCTGTTTCCAGTTCCGAGAAGCAACTTTTCATCTTGCACCGCCAGGCAGAAGAAGACCACCGTCTCACTAAATATATCAGTTACGAAGCCGTCCTTGGTTATCTTGTATATGTAACTGGCTTTGCCCGGCCCGGCTGGTTTACGGATCGGCGTCGGTCTTTTGGCCGATTTATCATCGGCTCGGCTTTTTGTATTTGCGATTTTAAGTTTGAGGTCGCCTTCGCTCTTGCCGGCACCTTTCTTTTGGGCTTTAGTCTCAGGCCGACCAGTCGAAGGCAATTGGGAAGCAAATTTCGTCTGGGCCTCAATAATCTTAGCCGATGTCGCCGCTGCATACAGGCCCCTGATTGAAGCGGGGACATTCTCTGTAAATAATAGTGCAGTAATCTCCGGCTGGTCGCTATCGTATAAAACGGTAGTTGTTTTAGTGCGTGGGTTTATCTTATATACCAGTCCCCTGCTGTCGCTTCCTGCATAAACAAAGCCGTCCTGTCCGGCCACCAGTGAAAGTATGTTTTTGTCCGGACTATCGTAAACAAGCTGTGCTTCTTTTCCCAATGGGTCAAGCTGATAAACCTTGCCTTCCGGCCCGGTTCCCAAGTAAATATTACCACCATCATCAATATCTATCACGAAGATATATTTGGTCCGGTCTTCAGCCGAATTCGGCTCAAAAATCACCTCAATTTTGCCCGCTTCGAACCGGCACAGTTTGCATTTGTCGCCGCTTATACCAACTAAAAGCCTGCCGGCCACGTCGGTTGCCATCGCAAAAATATGCTCGTTCGATAGATATTGCTCGGTCTCGACCGCATTCGCATCGCCAGGCTCGTTCGCATCACCAGGCTCGTTTACATCGTTTGGCTCTCTGTTCTGTTCTGCGTTTTCGTCTTTTTCTGATTCCAGCGGATAAATCCTTGTCAGTTTGTCGAGGCTGTATTTGTAAATACCGCCGTTAGGACTTGTGCCGATGTAAACCGTCCCACCGCTTACAACGATGCTGTTTATCGACCAAACATCTTCGAACTCGGGAAGCAGCGTCTCGGCCGCCCGCCCGAGTTGAATAGTCCCCCGCGAGCCAATCACAATATTTTCAGTTTCACCCTTCAACAAATCCGAACTGCTGGCGTGACGTGTAATCTTACTGCTAACCGCCCAACAAGCAGAACTCGACAAATAAGCTAAAAGCGAAAAGCTAAAAACGCAAAACCCCAGTGTAAAACCCAAAAAGCTTAAATTTTTAATTATAGTTTTTCGGTCTTTGGTTTTCATTTTTCGCTCCTATTCTTTTTCTACCGTTATACGCATAACCTTCTTGTCGACAATAATCGTGCCGGTTTTCAAACTATTTTCGAGCCAATGTGGATACGGCCGGGTTTTCAGCGTCCTTTTCGCGTTCTGCAGGACCAGCGCCTTCGTCGCCGGCAAATCAGGAAGCTCGGCCTTCTCCACCGTCACACCACCCGGTGGTAAAAGCAAAAGACAATACAATTTATCTCTGTCGACTTGCAAAGAATTATTTATCGCCTCGATCAAACTCGGCAAACTTTGCACAATAAACTTGTATGGGACAGTTTTCCTAAGAAACTGCTCGTAATCAGATGAGCCGCACACGGTCAAATCATATTTTCCGGGCGCCAGATCTTCGGGTATTTTCAAGCTGCATCGGTATTTTTTCTTTTCCGCCCGGACAGATTCCACAACTACTCCGATGTCGATATTCTGTCCGGCTTTGACTTTCGAATCGGACAAATCGACCGACCATATATGTGAAACGATATTTTTCGGCGTTATGCGAACGTCAAAATCGAGCGATTTTATATCAACTTCCTTGTACGGGTTATTCATAAGCAGGGTAACGGAGCCGACACTTTCCACTATCATCTCAAGCAGCCCCAGGCTGGTGGAGACATTCTCAAAGGTAATCGATTCGGCGTCCTCTAAGCCGATAGCCACTTTATACTCAATCATATGGTCCGGCGGAAAATCGCCGAGGTAAAGAGCCGCCCCAGCCACCGCCGAGCGAAGTAACATCGGAGTAAGCAGCCGATTATAAGCGACCCGGCAGTTGTACACCCGTTTCTCGGCGTCATTGTAACGGTCTATTCTTATCGTCAACGGTATCATGCTGGCCTCTGCCCCAATCCGTCCAATGACGGCCGCATACTCATCCGTTGTCAAGGCACCAACTATTTCAAGCGCGCTACCAAGCTTAAAAGAACGAGCCACGCTCGATACGACAGTGTGCACTTTGCCCGTGGCCATGGGCAAATTTACCGACCCGTAACCAAGGAAGCTGTGCCCGAAGCCGTAAACATTATCACCCCTAACTTCGGTGGCCGTACCAAGTACAAACATGCTTATATCGCCGCTTACCAACGGAACAACAAGAACAGCACCCGGCTCCAAATGTACGTCATCGCCATTTTCTGGTTGTTGCACGCCTGCACCACTGATGCCAGGAACAACCATAAGCCCGAAAGGTTCAACAGCAGTCGCCAATTGCTCACAAACCTTGGCTGGCAATCCAGAGGTAATCAAAAGACAGGGCAAAGGACTAATGCCAGCAAGGCCAATATTTCTGGAAAGTCGTGGAGATGCAATTTGCCTGTTAATCTCGGCAAAATCAATGGGCTTCGAGAAGTCAAAAGTAAATCCCGTCTGGGCTACATCTTTCTCAGAACTGCCGGCCTGGCCCACTCTAAGCATCTCCTGAATCGGGGTCGCACCGTAAAGTGGGTCCTTGCTGAAGTACGACGCGTAAGCTAACGCTCCAGCCAACCGGCCGTCGATATAGACCGGCGAACCGCTGCAACCTCCTACGGGACCAGTGTGGATAAAACGTTCATCGGTGCCCTGAACATAAATTCTATCCCTGCCCGGGCTTATATTACGGACTACGCTTAGAACTTCCATATCAAACTTCTCGATTCCGGCAGCCCCATACTCCGTCAGGCAATACGCCTCCATTCCGGGTTTAATTTCATCAATGCTGATATATTTGGCCGGGTCCCAAATGTCTTCTATCGCGTTTGGGGGCCCAGCTACACAAAACGAACAGACCAGAACCAGGGAAAAGCAAAAAGTGCGTAGCATTACGAACCAACCGAAAGCCGGCGTGGCAATCTCCAACCTGCAGATGGGCGAGATTGCTTCGTCGCTTCGCTCCTCGCAATAACACTTTGTGTCAGTTTTGCCCTTTGCCTTTATTTTGGACATCTATACCCTTTCGATTAATTATTAACCAAACGCCGTTAGAAGGACCCCGCCTTGCGGGAACCCAAATAAGACGCCAGAGGTGTCTGGCTTGCTTCTGACCTGGATTTCTAACGGGGTAAAATTTTACTCGACAAACAGACCCATTGCAAGATAAAATAAATTTTGTTATAATGTTGGTTTAAGTCCACAATTGAATATTGCGTGCAGTAATCTATTTTAGAATAAGAAACGGAGAAAGAAATGAAATCTGAGCATCGGCACGAATTAAAAACTAATGAATTGGCCGAGTGGATAGGCAACCTCCCGCAATGGGCCCGTGAAAATCGTAGAATGATTATCTATGTCTCAGTAGTTGCTGTCCTGGTCATAGGCTCAGCGTCGTGGTACTGGTATAACAAAAATGTAGAATCGGTTCGAGAACAGGCCAGGCTTACAAGCCTTATCGCGCAGCTGCCGCAGAGAAAAATGCAAATCGTTACGGCCCGGGCCAGGGGAGTAGATACTTCCATTATGCTCATCCAGGTCGCCGATAATCTCCAAAGTGCTGCCTGGCGTGCAAAAGACGACCAGATAGCTGCTCTGGCACTAATTAAACACGCAGAAGCCCGGCGGACGGCACTGCATTACAGCCAAGGGACTGTGACCAGTGCAGAACTGAAAGCTGCGATAAACCGGGCAAAGACCGGATATAGCGAAGCGCTCGAGAAGGCCTCGCCCAATGTGTCGTTAATGGCGACAGCAAGATTTGGCCTGGGACTCTGCGAAGAAGAACTCGGTAACTTCGAGGACGCAGAGCAAATATATAGCGATGTCGTCGCAGACCCTAATCTTGAAGGCACCACAGCCGTTGCCCAGGCAAAGCAGCGTCTCAAAACAATGGCCGATTATAAGCAAAAGGTGGTCTTTAAGGCATCGCCAAGACCAAAACCGCCCGTGCCAGATATTCTCTCTGAGTTCCCCGGCATCGAACTGAGATCCAAAACGCCAATCAGTCCCTTTGAGTCGCCTGATGTGAATCTGGGGCCCGAAACGCCAAATAGTGCCTCTGAGACCTCTGACATCAATGTGCCCGGCAAATAATTCACAAAGCGAGATGCGAGATGCGAGAGAACCCTTGACACTTCGAGTGGGAAACTCAATCAAAGAGCGCCGGGTTGACAAATATCTGCACAGCCGGTTCAGCAGCTTCAGCCGCGTTATGATACAAAAGCAAATCGGCGCCGGTGCCGTCAAGGTTAACGGCAAAATAGTTAAATCCAGCTTTAAGCTAAGTCCGGGTGACAAAATTGATTTGACACTGCCCGAACCACCAAGCAAAGAGATTCAGCCTGAAGACATCCCACTGAACATTATTTACGAAGATAACGACATGATTGTCATCAACAAGCAAGCCGATATGATTGTTCACCCCGCCCGCGGTAACACACGCGGTACTCTGGTAAACGCCCTTGCGTTCTATTCCGACAAGCTATCGAGCGGGCTGGGTGAATTCCGGCCCGGTATCGTCCACCGACTCGACAGGGACACCACCGGTGTTATGGTCATCACCAAAAATGACACAGCCCAGTGGAAAATCGCCAAACAATTCGAGCGCCGCCAGACCAAAAAAAGCTATCTGGCCATAGTGCACGGCACTCCTGAGTTGACAAGCGACTGCATAAATGCACCGCTTGGCGTCCACCCGAGGGCAAGGGAAAAATATGCCATTCGGCCGGAATTCGGTAAAGAAGCAATCACTTTTTACGAGGTCCTCGAAAGTTTTCGCGGCTTTTCTTTACTGAAGCTAACTCCCAAAACCGGCCGAACACACCAGATACGGGTCCACCTCTCATATATAAAACACCCCATCGTCGCCGACGATATGTATGGCGGTAAGCTGGTCTATCCGTGGCAACTGACAAACGCTGAACCCGCTGCGCAGGACCCGATTATAAGCCGCTGCGCACTGCATGCCTCAACGCTCGAATTCAAACACCCAACAACCGAGGAAACAGTGAAATTCGAAGCCCCCCTACCCGAAGATATGCAGAATCTGCTTGATATGCTGCGAGAGTATCGTCAGACCTGAAATGCTGAACAGGCGTTTATGTGGTCCTTGTCCCTAACTCGATTGCAGAGCAGGAATCTGCAAGAACCAGAGCGTCAAACGAAGCCATCTGCATTAGGCAATGATTTCAACAGGCTTGTCTTCAGAGTATTTCTTGTTTGCTTCCGCCACGCGCATTATTGCAGTTTCGGATTTGCTTATACTTACAAACATTAAGGAATGCCAATAAATGGCCGTTGCATGCCCAGCTTCTAAACGCTCTTTGACTCGCGCGAAATCCTTGACAAAAGGTTTGTATCTGAAATGCTGAAAGACAGAAAGCACTGACCTTGCGGATATTTGTTCCAGGATGTCCACTATGTCGGTGTACAGGATATGCTGCTTGCTAAACGACTTCTCCGGCTCAAATCCGATATCCGGGTCAATGAGTAACAGTTGATCCTCGTCAGGTAACAGCCCAGAGAAATATGCTTTTCTGTTCTGGTTGGTTATGTATGTGCCGCGGTTGTGCAAATTGACTCTATATTGGGCGTCTGTCATATGAGGTAAGCTTGTGATCAGACTGACATCTCTGTCATTCCTCAAATCATTGCAGAACTCAATAATCTCTTTTCGTGCTGGGAACAATGTTGGGGGTGTTTCTCCCTCATTACCCTTATCATCAGGTGTAAGCATCAGAACAACATTGAGAACATGAGAATTCAGTTCCCTCACAAGGAAATCATGATAGTCCCACTTGAAACTATCTTTCGAGTCGCCAAGATACTGTTTTTTCATCATTCCCCGATGCTTTGGATTCCCGCTTTCGCGGGAATGACAACGTATGCTGTTTTATTCTTGTGGCGGTTCAGTAATATCCGGCAGTGCGTTTAAAACGCATTCAAAAATCTTTCTCGCTGTTTCTACGGCTTCAATTGCTTCGTTGTTACTTACATCTCCGTGTGGAACGGGATATCGTGAATCTACCGCATAAATTGACAAAGTTTTGGCTTGCTCCTTAAGCTTTTCGAGTCCATCAACTACAGGTGAGCTTAGCCTGAGTAGATTCTCGATGTTGTGTGTTTTTCCCGCTCGAATATCGTGGAAAGTCAACACGCCTTTTAGAACCTTTTCTGCGCATTGTTGCACGTGAAAAGCAATCGCCCAATATGCCGTATCGTTATCTTTTTGAATAAGCTCGGCCAGGCGCAAATCGTCGTCTGCACGCGTAATCCATTGCTTGGTCATTTCAAGCTTAGGCTCCATAGACCAGCCTACCATCACAAAGAACCTCGTTCATAATCGTGTTTTTTACATCAACATATCTGTCGAATTGTGATTTAGTACAAACAATTAAATCAAAAGAGATGAGAAAGCCCCCAAGGCTTGACCTGCCCTCAATAGCGATTTCTCTTGTTGACCGGTCTGTGTCTGGTACGACAGCAAGCAAGTCGACATCGCTATCCTGGTCAGCGTTGTCCGTAGCGTGCGAGCCAAAAAGATAAATCCTCTCCGGGTGTATTGACTCGGCTAATCGCTTAGTAATTTCATCGAGTAATTCTGTGGATAGTTCTTTCATAAGCACCCACCTTTTATCAAATTCTATCCGTATCGCCAGCCATATTCAACCTGCGCATAATCTCATCAGCCTTACTCCTGTGGTAGTTTGGCGAGGTCGGCATCGGAGCCGGCGACCATTAAGATATCATCCTGATAAATAACGGTGCTGGGCATAGGGACATTGATAATCTGGCCCTTCTCGGCCTTCTTCGTCCTGCTGTGCTCGCCCCGCTTGATTGCAACCAGATTCACACTGTATTTTTGTCGCAGCTGCAAATCCATAACCGTCTTGCCATCGAAGCTGGCCGGCGCCTTTACACGGGCCAGGCTGTAACCCGGAGCAAAATCTATCTTTTCTCCGATTTGCGGCGCGATAAGTTTATACGCCCATCTTTGAGCCGACTCGATTTCAGGGTAAATTACATCGGTAGCGCCCACCTTGGAAAAGACCTCACCGGCAATTAAATCCTCCGCTCTCGCATATATCTGCTTTACCCCCATTTGGCGCAGGTTCACCACCGTCAGAATCGCAGACTCAAAACCGCGTCCCGTGCCCTGTCCTATGCCGATGATAGCGACATCAACCTTATCAACGCCCTGTGCCTTCAGCGCCTCTTCGTCGGTGCTGTCGAGCCGAACGGCGTGACTTACCTGGTCGCGAATCAACTCTATCTGGTCCCTGTTTTTGTCAATCGCGATAACCTCGGCTCCGCTCATCGCCAAAGCGATAGCCAGCTTTTTACCGAACCGTCCCAATCCTATTACAGCAAACCGCTTCATAATATTAGCTCCTACTTAGCCGACAATTATTGCTTCATCAGGATAATTGTACTTAACCGGCTTCAAGTTAAA
>JAUXAH010000344.1 GCA_030614945.1 Phycisphaerae bacterium | reverse complement strand
ATGGTATTGTCAATTTACGTGACTTTGCAGTTTTGGCCGGTGACTGGATGAGCGGGGGACGCTGTATCAGGAGTGATATCGACGGTTCCGGAGTTGTTGACTATGGCGACATTTCCAAGCTGACCGAGCAGTGGCTTCAGAGAAGCTGGTTATACGGCCTGGAGTAAAAAGAAAAATAGCCACGGAGACTCGAAGTCGCAAAGAAATTAAAAGTAAAACAAATAAGGATATAAAAGGGATGGATGTGAAGCGTAAAAAATCAGGGTTTACGATTGTGGAGCTGTTGACGGTTCTGGCGATAATCGCGATGCTGGTCGGTCTGCTTGTCCCGGCTTTAAGTCTGGTGCGCAACATCGCAAAAGAGACAAAGCAAAAGGCCCAGCTTACCACCATCGGCCTGGCCCTGGCGACCTTTAAAAATGATTATGATGGCGAATATCCGCCGTCAGACTGGTTCCCCAGACCGCCCAGAAACGACTACTGCGGTGCCCAAAAGCTCGCTGAAGCTCTTCTGGGCCGGGACCTGCTGGGATTTCATCCAAAGTCAACCTGGAGTGCAACTGACCCCACATGGTATCCTGACCCTGCTACTATACCTCCTGCTGTCTTTGAAGCTAATTTGAGAGAGAGACGAGGACCTTATCTCGAGCTTGCGACCGCCAATGCGTTTAGACTGGGCGATGATCCGGCCACGCCGGAGCCGGATGGATTGTTTGATAATCCGGCGCCGTTGAGACGGGAAACATTCGTGATTTGCGATGTATTCGGCGTAAGGAGAATAAGGATTGGTCAAAAGACCGTTAAGGCAGGCACGCCGATTCTTTATTACAGGGCGAATACTTCCAGTAAGACATTTGCCCCGCCTGCCACCGTGGACCAGCGAATTTATAATGCCCAGCATAATTTACCTCTTGTTGAATTGGGGAGAGTGACGAAAGATGGGACACCCGGCAAAATCCACCTACTTTTGCAAGATGGACCTCTGTTTAGGTTTTTCTACGGGGATCCGGCCGATCCTACGTTAATAGGGTATATCCAGGATCCAAAGATAACGGCGCAGCCCTGGCCTTACAGGCCCGATTCGTACATATTGATTTCAGCGGGGGCGGATGGTGAGTATGGGACAAACGACGATATTCGGAACTTTGGAAATTAGTTCATAGTTCATAGTTCGTAGTTCATAGAAGGAGTACGCGATGGGGTTTAGTTTTGAGAATCTTGATGTTTATAATAAAGCGGTTGACTTCGTTAACGACATCTATTTACTAACAAAGACTTTTCCAAAAGATGAAATGTTTGGTTTAACAAGCCAGCTGAGGAGAGCAGAAGTTTCTATACCGCTGAATATTTCAGAAGGGTCGGCGCGAAGCAAAAAAGACTTTAGTCGTTTTATCGATATGGCCAGAGGTTCAATTTTCGAATGTGTTGCGGCGCTACGAATATCACTAAAACAACGTTATCTTGACCAGAAAAAATTTGTTGATTTAGAAGATAGATTAACAGATTTATCAAAAATGTTAAGCGGCTTAAAAAACTCTATGAGTCGATGAACCAAAAAACAATGAACACCGAACAATGAACACCGAACAATGAACACTAAACAAAAAACAATGAACTGCTTTACCCTTGTCGAGATACTGATTGTCGTGGCGATAATTGCAATCCTGGCCACAATGGTCGTCGGCATCGCCACTCACATTAGCAATCAGAGCAAAGAACAGCTTACAAAAAATACCTTTGCATTGCTCAACGCCGCCCTCGGGCAATTCCGCGATTACGGATATAACTATAATCCCAGCACTGTCGATGTCGCCGAAAGGGATTTTTATCGTGGCCTCGACTTTCCATTGGACTGCAACGGTTTACCGCAGCCCCTACTTCAAGCAGCATTGGCAAGCGCATTGGGTGCGACAGGCGCCTCAATTAGTGGCGGTGTCCACGACCTGAATTATTCGGGAAGCGAGGCGTTATACTTCTTCTTGAATAGAGTCCCTACAAGCCGACAGACTTTGGATAGGATTGACGAATCACTGATAACCAACCTCAGTGCTAATAAACAGTCTATGGAAATTCATATTGCTTTTCCCGGCGGGCCTAAAATTTTTCCGTTGCTGAGAATCATCGACCCCTGGGGCACAACGCTGCACTATGATTATTACAACGAATGGACACTTGACCCTAAAAGCAAAAGGACTTTTCCGGAAATTACTTCGGCCGGGCCGGACAGAATTTTCGGTACCGGTGATGATATAACCAGCAGATAAAAAATTAAAGAATTAGACGCTGATTACGCTGATTAACCCAGCCCCTCGGAGGGGCGGGGTTAACGCAGATTTTTGAAACTATTTATTTCAGCGAAATCTGCGCAATCTGCGTCAGAAAATAGAAATCAGTGGCTGAAAAAAAATGAAGGCAAAATCCAGACAATCCGGTATTACACTGACGGAGATGACGGTTGTCATCGCGGTTGTAGCACTGCTTGGCAGTTTGGGACTGCCGGCTGTCCGTATGCTTTTTGACTCATTCGAGTCGCAGGGCGGCGGAAGGGCTGTGATAAGTGCGGCTCTGGCTTCGGCCCGTGCTATCGCCGCGAGAGAACAGCGCTACGCCGGCGTCAGATTCCAGCAGGATTTGGATGGCGACCAATATATGGTCTTTATTGTCCACGACCCTGCCCGTAAACCTTACGGGACAAATTTAACCAATGGCTTTCGAGCAGTCGAAGGCGTCGAGCCAATAAAACTGCCCGGTTCTGTCGGCGTGATGGATTT
>JAUXAH010000511.1 GCA_030614945.1 Phycisphaerae bacterium | reverse complement strand
CTTATGTCCTTGAACTCGACGACCATCGGCGGGCCGGCGTGAATCTGAAGCGCAAGGACCCCTTCCCGCGCCGCGCCCCTGCGGTCCTTGGGGTCGTCGGGGTCGGTTACCCGGTCATTGTCTATCAGCTCCATCGTCGGATACCCGTTGAGGTAATGCTTCAGGTGATTACCCTGGGCGATGATGGTGTATTCGTTCCAGTCCTTCATCTTGTAGTAGCCGGCTTTCTTTAAGGCCTCGACATCAGAGACCTTGCCGATGACGTTCTTCTTGCCGTCCTTGTCGATGACCATTATGTCGCCGACGTTGACCAGCCGGCCCCTGCCTTTCTCGTGGTAGAGGAAGCCGACCTTGCCGGGGTTGTTCTCAACCTCGGCCTGATAGCCGCTGATGACCCACTTGTCGACCTCCTTGCTGCGATACTGCACGCCGGAATTGCCGTTCTGAATCCGGAACTTGAGTTTCAGCTCGAAGTCTTTCAGTTTGCCGCCACGCCAGATAAGGAACGTGTTGCCGCGGGCGGGTTTCTCCTTCGTGGTCTGGCCGCGAATTGCGCCGTCCTTGACCGACCACAGGCGCAGGTCGCCGTCCCAGCCGGTCAGGTCTTTGCCGTTGAATATCCATTGCCAGTCCGTCTGGCCCAGTTCGGCGGCGGTCCGCTCGAAGTATGGGATGCACTCGGCAATTTCGGGCATAGAGTTTAGCCAGTTGTGTTCATACTCAATCGAGAACACACCTTTGAAGTTCTGACGGTCAAGCTCAGCCAACATCGCGCGGGCTCCGCATTTTCCTGTCCCCCATATCACATCGTGTCCGCCATCGAGGTCCTTAAAATGCAGGCTGATAATACGACCTTTGAGTTTTTTCAGGGCCTCAACCGGATTGATGCCCGACCGCATCCAGTGTCCCGTATCCGCACAGGCGCCGATTAACTTGCTACGGCCTTTGCAAATCTTTAATACATTATCCGGATTCCAGTATAGGTATCCTGGTCTCTTTGGATGATTGTGAATGGCTACCTTAATCTCATATTCCTTGCACAAGTTCTCTATAATATCAAAGGCATCTTCCGGCGGCTCCGACACAATCGTCTCAATCCCCATATCGCGGGCAAAATTAAAGACCTTTCGGCATTCGGCCTCGTTGTTTGGCAGCCCCACCACGCCGTAGTTCACTAACTTTACGCCCGCCTCACGAAGTTTTTCCAACATTTCCTTCTTCTCGCGGGACGGCATATTGTGATTGGTCTTGATGTCAGGTTTTTCCTTGCTGAGCCGCTGGCCCGGATAGGCCTCGATGTAACGCAGGCCAAGCGCCGCCGTCTTGTCCACCGCTTCATAAAACGTGAAGCGATTAAACGTGTACGCCTGCATCCCCAGCCGCCAGTTTTCCCCGTTAGAAATACCGCCCTTGCGCATTAGACCGCCCCTTGTAAAATTTCTAACGGGGTTTTCCTGGCCGCCATAGGCTGCGTCCGGCCTGGGTAAGCAGCAAATACAGCAAACAGCCACCAACAAAACAAATTTTTGCCACAAAGGCGCCAAGACACCAAGTTTTTTTAATTTATAATTTCTTCGTGACTTTGTGACTTCGTGGCTATTTTTAAATTTTGCTTCTTTGTTCATTTCTTTTTCTCCTGTGAATTGGGGCCCCCAAACGCGAAAGATGGCGTTTGGGGAACCCCTTGAATATGTTACTGTTGGGGTTCCCTTCACCCAGCCCCTCGTCAGAGGGACGGGGTTTACTTTACAGAGT
>JAUXAH010000126.1 GCA_030614945.1 Phycisphaerae bacterium | reverse complement strand
GTGTGCTCGCCCAGCCCCTCCGAGGGGCGGGGCTCGCTGTTGGAAAAGTTAGCTGATTTTGCCGAGGATTGGCAAATAGTCCATCTGACAGGGGCCGGTAATTACGAAGAAGTCAGGCAGATGTACGCCGAGACAAAAATTGGGCATAAGGTCCTGGATTATTTCGATGATATGCCGAGTTTATTGTCGGCTGCGGATTTGGTGGTCGGCAGGAGTGGAGCGGTCAGCGTGGCTGAATATGCCGCGGCTTCTGTGCCGAGTATCTGTATGCCTTATCCGTATCATAAGGACAGGCATCAATACCTGAATGCGGGCAAACTGGTTGAGGCGGGAGCGGCGGTTGTAATAGATGATTTGCCGGAGCGCAAAGAGACGGCTGAATGGCTGGCCGAAGAGCTGGAAGAGTTGATGAAAGATGAAAAAAAACTAAAGGAAATGGCGAAAGCTTGCGAGGCAATTGCGAGGCTGGATGCCGGTTTGAAGATTGCAGAAAGGTTATTAAAGATTGTTTAACCGCAGAGAACGCGGAGCAGGGGCGGTTCTCTCGTCTGGGCGAAGCCCGGCGAACCGCCCCTACTAAACTACACGCTATTCGCTATACGCTATGCAGCGACCGACATATACGGACGCAGGAGGCAATATCCCATTAAGCGGGATTCCTGCTTTTGGGCTAATCGATTGCCAATTGGGCCAGGTTAGAGAGCTGATTGATAAGCAATTGACCGTCCCGGCCAAGGCGGGAGACATCAAGCCGTTGCTCGAATGTGTAAGTAGCCGCAGCGGCAAGATGCTTCGGCCCGGGCTGGTTTTATTATCGTATCGCGTCGTGCGTGATGCGTCGTGCGAAAAAAAGACGCAATACGATATACGCAATACGCAATACGAAGCTATCCGTGTTGCAGCGATTGTTGAGATGATTCACAATGCCACGCTGCTGCACGATGATGTTATAGACGAAGGGCAAAAACGGCGGGGCCTGCCCACGGTAAACAGTCTCTGGGGTAACGAATCCGCTGTGTTGCTGGGCGATTTTTTATTAAGCCGAGCTTTCAAGATGTGTGCCGAACTGAAACCGCAGGTGGCAAGGGTAATTGCCGCTACCGCGATTCGGGTCTGCGAAGGTGAATTGAGACAGGTAAGTCAAAGGCGGAATTGGCAGCTGAGCGAATCGGAGTATATCGACATAATCACCGAAAAAAGTGCCGCTCTTTTTAGTGGCTG
Organism: Phycisphaerae bacterium; assembly: GCA_030614945.1. Next base: position 4,649 of record JAUXAH010000126.1, on the reverse strand, counting down.
CTGTTATCTTGGCGGCTTTCTGGCCCGGGCAAGCGAAGCACAGGTTCAGTCGTTGGCGGATTTCGGTTTGAATGCCGGCATTGCGTTTCAAATTACCGATGATTTACTCGATATAATCGGCGATGAAAACAAAACAGGCAAGACACTCGGCAGTGATGTTAGTAAACACAAGCTGACGCTGGCTGGAATACATTTGTTAGGGGCGGTGGACGACCCCGCACCAATTAGGCAGAGCCTAAGCTCAATTGGTGCGGGGCTGGCAGAGATGCTGAGCCGTTATGGCAGTTTGGAATATGCACGCGGGCGGGCGCAGGAATTTGTCGGCAAAGCAGTGGAGGCGTTAGGCGGCTTGAAAGAAAGCGATGCTAAAGGCGCCTTGATTGAGACGGCAAGATTTATGGCCGGCCCCGTTAGATAGTTTTGTCCATTACAGTTTTACGCCGTTGCGAGTAAGGCGCCTCTGGCATTTGCCGTACTAAGAGCGGCTACTTCCAATGGGGGTTTATCTGCAACATCAACATATTTACATCTAACGGGGCCGGCAGAGCGGTTTAGTGCAGGTTTAGCCGATGAGCCAAATCAAAAACAAAAAGGCCGGTTTTAAGGCCGACCGGCCTTTTCTTAACTCTCAAGACATCAACTGACTTCTTAGAAGCTTACCGTGTAAGACAAACCTGCCCAGAACTCATTTTCCTCGTTGACCGAATCATCCATCGATGTCTGGTAGTACACTGCCGGCGTGAAGGTCCCGGGACCGCACTCGATTGCTGTGGAGACACCCCAGAGCATGTGTGACCAGTCGTGGTCAACATCGCTGGCCGCGAAGGCACCTATGCCGGAACCAGTACCATCATTGTAGGTTATGTCCCATGTGAAGCTGAGGGTCTGTTCCGTGGTGTCCGGCAGGATTGGCGGCATGGTCAAGTCATATCCAAGACCAAACACGTGAATGAATCCGCCCATTGCGTTGTTGACTCCACCCCCCTCGGCAGGCCACATCTTGACAAGGGTGTATCGCGGCACTACACCAGCTGGGCAGATATCAGGCCATGAAAAAGTCACGTTGAACTCTTGTGCATCACCGTCATTTGACGCCATATCCGGAAAATCGTAGTATATCCAGCCAACCGCGTAGTCGGTCTGATACTGCTCTCCGTCAAGAACGCTGTCGGTGTAAGTGATGGCGTATCGCCATTCCTCAGCGTCAACGGTACTGATGTCAGAAGTACCGCTGGAGCCGGGCTGTGAGGTCCAGATATTGAAACTAAAGCCCGTGCCATACAGGTCCAAATCAATGCTGGGCTGGAAAGCCGCCTTGTCATCGAGTCGGTCGAAACCGCGCCAGATGTACTTGCTCACCCAGGTTGCATCCAAGGTAACGCCCAGCTCATCCTGGGCTTGGGTGAGGCCTCCCATACTTAACAGGATTACGGCAGTTAATAAAATTCCTTTCTTTTTCATGCTTGTCTCCTTAAAAAATATTTATGTGACCCTTTAAGCGCTCTGCGCAAACGTTTATCTGACGTACAACTAACATAAACTTGACAAATTTTGTAAGATTTTATCGGCATAAAGGTATAAATCAAATAAAAAAAAGTTTTTTTGGATTTTTTTTTGCGTTGGCCGGGGGGAAAAATGGGGCAAAAGACGGGTATAGAAGCCCTCAGAAATAAATTTCGACAGTTTTGAGCATCTTGCGTATAATATATTTTATGCTTGAGGACAAGGGCGACAAAACGCTTTTTGGACGGTCTGAAAAGGCCAATATAGCCTCGGTGGCGCCACTGGCGGTTCGGATGAGGCCGAGAAAGCTCGATGAATTTCTCGGGCAAAGACACTTCCTTGGGTCCGATAAGCTGCTGACAAGGATGCTCGAGGCCGACAAGCTCACCAGTTTGATATTTTACGGGCCGCCCGGGGTGGGCAAGACCTCGCTGGCAATGGTAATTGCGAATTACACAAAGGCGAAATTTTACTATCTCAGTGCCCCGGCGGCCAGCGTGAAGGATATTCGCGAGATTATCTCTTCCGCCCGCGACAGGCTTGCCGCCAGCGGGAGACGAACCGTGCTTTTTATCAATGAAATCCACCGCTTCAACCGTGCTCAGCAGGATGTTTTGCTGGATGACGTCGAATCCGGGGTTTTAATCCTCATAGGTGCTACCACGGAGAATCCGTTTTTTTCGGTCAATTCGCCGTTGATTTCGCGCAGCACTGTGTTTCATTTTGAGCCGCTTGGCGAAGAAGACATTTTAGAATTGCTGAAAAGCGCAATTGCCGATACCGAGCGAGGACTCGGTAAATTTGACGTCCGGGCAGAGAAGAAGGCGCTGAAATTTCTGGCAGTGACCAGTGACGGCGATGCCCGAAAGGCCCTGACAGTGCTGGAGGTGGGCGTGTTGTCGCAGGCCGCCCGGCAGCAGGATGCAAAAATTAACCCGCCAGATGTAAGGCGGGTAAAATTTAATCTGGAAGTTGCAAAAGAGTCGATACAGCAAAAGACGATTGACTACGATGGCACGGGCGACACGCACTACGATTTGGCAAGCGCTTTGCAGAAGAGTATGCGTGGCAGCGACCCTGATGCTACCGTTTATTGGCTTGCCCGGATGATAGCAGGCGGTGAGGACACTCGTTTTATTGCCCGGCGTATTGCGGTTTGTGCGGCCGAGGACGTTGGGAATGCCGACCCGATGGCGACGGTTTTGGCCGCGGCTGCCGTCCAGATATCCGAGTTTGTCGGCCTGCCGGAAGCGCAGCTGGCCCTGGCGCAGGCGGCTATATATATTGCTTGCGCACCAAAATCAAACGCTGCGGCTTCGGCTATCTGGAAAGCGGTTGACGACGTGAAATCGCAGAAAACGATACCTGTGCCAAAACATCTAAAAGACAGTCATTACCGGGCTGCGAAAAAAATGGGTTACGGAGCTGATTACAAGTATCCGCACAATTTTGAGGGTGGTTTCGTGCCGCAGGAGTACCTGCCGGCGGCGATGAGGAAAAAATATTACAAACCGAAAGAAATCGGGTGTGAAAAAAATATCAAGCGTTATTTACAAAAACTGCAAACCTTGATAGATTCGTGGAGCGTGAAGCGTGAAGTGTGAAGCGTGAAGCGAAATACGAGATACGCTTCACGAGATACGAGGTCAAATATGGACAAGGAGCAGTTGCGTCTGAGGCTGCGGAAGCGCTTGCTCGCTATACCTGCGGGGCAGAGGAGCGAAAAGAGCCGGAAAGCATGCCGGAATTTGGTTTCGACCCCGCAATTTCAAAGTGCATCGGCAGTTATGATGTATTTGTCCCTCCCGCACGAGGTGGATACTTCGGAGGTAATACTTTATGCCTGGCAGCTCGGTAAGATAGTGGTGGTGCCGAAGGTTTCCTGGCAGCAAAGGCATATGATACCGGTACAGATAAACTCGCTGGAGACGGGCTTTTCGACCGAAGTTTCCGGGCTGCGAAATCCCATAACGGGGGTTCCGATGCCGATTGAAGAGATTGACCTGGTGGTTGCGCCGGCGTTAGGATTCGATAAGAAAGGCAACCGGCTTGGCCGCGGCGGCGCCTATTACGACAGGTTTTTCGCTAACGAGCAGCTTAAGGCGCCGAGATGCGGCTTTGCTTTCGCAGAGCAGGTGATTGACTCGGTACCGGTGATGGAGCGTGATGAGCGGGTGGATTTGTTAGTGACCGATGAAGAAATAATATATTTTGACCGGAATAGCCGATAGAAGATAGTGGATAGAAAAAGACTAACTAAATGCTAAGCGCTGAAAAAGGAGAATAACATGGCTCGTTATCCTTCCAGTTCATACGGCAGGCGAAGCGGTTGGCCTCTGAGGCGGACATATATCATTTCAGGTTTGCTTATTGTTGCTGTGGTGGTTGCCTTCATTTATCGTCCTTCCGGCAAAAACAAAGACGGAGTTGTTGAGCCGTTACCTGATGCCAATGTAGTGAGGGAAACAAGTCCGCTTGTGGTTGTGCCGCCGGAGCCGAATTTGTCAGATATAACCCCTGAGCCGACTACTGACCCTAATCCCGAGGCGACTGCGCTTATTAGAGAAGCTATGGCGCTGGTGAACGCAAAGCCCGCTAAGATTATAGAAGCCCGCGGCGTACTAAACGACATATTACTAATGCCTATGACCGAGCGGCAGCGAGCGTTTGTGAAAAACCGACTCTCTGAGCTTGCCGATAAATGGCTGTTTAGTAAAACCGTTTACCCGCAGGACAGTCTTTGCAGCAGTTATAGGGTCAAGCGGGGTGAAATACTTTCAACAATCGGCAAGCAATATAAGGTGTCGTGGGAGATTCTTTCTAAGATTAACGAAGTTCGCCCCAAAGTTCTGCGAGCTGGAGAGACGATAAAAGTCATCAACGGCCCATTCCACGCCAGGATATATCTTTCGACTTTCACGATGGATTTATATCTTCAGAACACTTTCGTGCGGAGTTTCCGTGTGGGTCTGGGCCAGTCGGGCAGGGAAACGCCGATAGGACTGTGGCGTGTCAAATTGGAAGGCAAGCTGATAAAGCCGCCCTGGCGTGACCCTGTTACGCATAAACTTCTTCACTACGGGGAGCGGGGTTATGCTTTAGGGTCGAGATGGATAGGATTGGAAGGTATCAAGGGAGCTGCCAAA
>JAUXAH010000648.1 GCA_030614945.1 Phycisphaerae bacterium | reverse complement strand
CCCGACCAACCATGAAAGCAGATCTATACGTCCAGGTCCACTTCTGGGCCTCGATCGACATCCCCCGCGACAGCCTTCGCTCCCTGCTTGACAAGGTCATGATCACAGATGACAACGAGAAAGCCGCCCAACTTGCCCGTGAGCTAACCGATCTCGACCAGATCCGATGCACCGTCACCCTCTGCCTTCGCCACAGCCCTACCTACGCCGTCCCTGACGACACCGCCGACCCTGATCAGGTGGCGCCATGACCAGACAGAAAAAGACGCAGCGCATCATCGATGACGCTCGCCACGTCTTGATGGAATACAACCCCATGACGGTCCGGCAGGTCTACTACCGCCTGGTCGCCAGCCAGCTCATCGCCAACACCCGAACGCAGTACAAGGCCGTTTGCCGCGCCCTGGTCGCAGCCAGGCAAGAAAGCACCATCCCCTGGCACTTCATCGAGGACCGCCTCCGGCGCCCCCGCAAGGTCCCCATGTGGGGCAGCGTCTCGCAGTACGCCTACTCAGCCAGGCACTGGTACAGGCGCGACGTCTGGCTCACCCAACCCCACCTAGTCGAAGTCTGGCTCGAAAAAGACGCCCTCTCAGGCATCTTCGAGACCATCCTGCAGCCCTTTGGGGTCACTCTCAACGTCGGCCGCGGCTACGATGGGTGGTCCTCCATCAACAACGCTGCCATGAGATACTTACGCTGGAAGGGCGCCACCACCATCCTCTACTTTGGAGACTTTGACCCATCAGGCCGCGACATGGTGCGATCCCTCATCGACCGCATCGCCTTCTTTGGGACAAGTCCCAATCTCAAGATCTGCGCCATTCTCCGATCGGACATCCAAGACTACGATCTGCCGCCCGACTTCACCAAGTCCACAGACAGCCGCCAGACCGCCTTCGTGCTCGAGCACGGGGATATCTCCGTCGAGCTTGACGCCCTACCCATCCAAGTACTCCGTCGCCGCATCCGCGAAAGCATCGAGACCCACATGGACCTTGACGCACTCGACAAAACCGCACTCCAAGAGGCTCTCGACCAAGACCGCATCGATGAGCTGCTGTCTGGCGCCTGACGACAAACGCGGGGGGGTGCTCTCTGGCCCCCCCTGCTGCAAAACGATCTTTTCGGGGCCGACACCCTGAGAACAACGTCCCCAGAGAACCGCCTAACCAGGCACACCGCGCCCCCGGCGATCCTGGACGCAGTGGCCACAATGGACGTGAAGCCGGTCCGT
>JAUXAH010000543.1 GCA_030614945.1 Phycisphaerae bacterium | reverse complement strand
GAGGCATTGAGAATTAGCTTTATTATCCTCAAGATAATAATGATTGTGCTGGTTATTGTTTTCCTGGCCTCGGGTTTTAGAACGGTTGGTCCGGATGAGCAGGCACTTGTTTTGCGATTTGGAAAGATTCGTGGGGTGGCTGAAAAAAGAATCCTTGAGCCGGGCCCGCATTGGGTATTCCCATATCCGATAGACGAAATTATAAAAATCCCCGTAGCCAAAAAGATAAATATGCCTGTCAACTCGTTTTGGTATCCGGAAATGCTTCCCCCAGGCCCGAAAGAAAGAATTCGCATACCAGAAGCGCTGAACCCTGTAAAAGACGGCTATTGCATTACCCGAAGTGAAGAACGGACTCAATCCGTCTCCGTTTCTACCGGCAGCGACTATAGCATTATTCATTCCAAATGGCAGCTAACCTATCAGATTGATGACCCTGAACGCTTCTTCAAAAATGTTTATATCGAAGATGTAAAACCGGGACAGAGTTATTTTGATGTTATAACAAAAAGCATAACTCCGTTTTTGAAAGCCATGTTTGATGATGCCGTTGTAACCGCAATGGTTCACTATACGATTGATGAGGCGCTTTCGAGCCAGGATACAATCCCGGACCACGTTAGAAAATTATTGCAGGAAAAGCTCAGTAAAATAGAAAGTGGCATAAAAGTTGTATCGGTCGAGCTTACCGACACAATCTGGCCTCGACAGGTCAATGAAGCATTTCTGGCCACCCACAAGGCAAGTCAGGAAAGGCAAAAGGCCGTCAGTGAAGCCAGAACTTACGCTGTGAATACCCTTAGCGAAGCCGCCGGCCTGGCCGCTGAGAAAATCGCTCAGGCACGTGCCTACCGAACGAAAGTTGTGGAAACTGCCAGAGCCGATGCCGAATATTTGCAAAAATTGCTGCCTGAATATCGCAAACGTCCGGAGCTTGTTGTTCAAAAAATCTATCTTGACGCCATAACGCACATTCTTAACAACGTAGATGAGAAAATGATTATTCAGCCTACTAAAGACGCCAAAGGCACCGTATTGTGGCTCTACTTTAGCAGGGACCCAGAGCTAAAACCAAAACCCAAGAAAGAGCAATTACCATAGGATACGAAGCTATGGCTCACGAGCACTTACATTTTAAGCAAGACGTTACCGCTGAATACACTCACGGCAAGCAAGTGCGCGTAAGTATGGCTGTGCTGGGAACATTGGCCGGTGGAGTGCTGCTCATAAACAGTGGTATCGCCAGGCTCATTTACGGCAGCGGTAGTTTCAAGACCGAGCTCCTGGCAATGGCCGGCGCAATCCTGCTCGGTGCCCCCATTGTCCTGCACGCAGTAAAAAGCCTTATAAAAAGACAGATGCGTATGGATGAACTGGTGGCCCTGGCAATAATTGCCGCCTTTGTAACGCAAAACTATGTTACCGCAGGTGTCGTTGCATTCTTTATGCTCCTCAGCGAGCTTATTGAAACCCGCACCGCCCTCGGCGCTCGCGCCTCAATTGAATCGCTCATAAAGCTGACACCTACGAAGGCAAATCTTCTCGACAGTGGTGGTGGTGAAAAAGAAGTGAAAGTCAGCAGCCTCAAG
>JAUXAH010000084.1 GCA_030614945.1 Phycisphaerae bacterium | reverse complement strand
CCTGGGCTATAAAGGCAAAACAAAAGCCAAAGATTGCTGCCAACCACCAGGCCATTGTAATTATATCACAACTTACGGCAAAGAGAACAGCAACTATCATTGCCGTTGCGACGGCGCCGGCCATACCTTCCCAGGTCTTTGCGGGACTGATTTTGGGCGAAAATTTGTGTCTGCCAAACGGGGCCCCAATTGCGTAAGCCCCTATATCGGAAGACTTTACGACAAAAACGAACATAAGCAGCGGCCAGAGACCAAAGTCGAGGCGGATGGCGAGCACAAAACCGCTTAAAAGCCCGAGATAGACGATAGAAAAATAATTTGCTCCACAATTAGCAAACACCGCTGAAGTCCCATAACGTATATATTGGTATAAAAGCAGCGCTAACAGCACAAAGGTAGAGAGGAAAAATAGATAAATTTGTGGCGGAACTTCTATAAGCTGCCGCCAATACCAACTACCTGCAAAAAGAATCGAGGCGATAATTGAAACAGGGATGAAAATCTTCAGGTTTTTTGCTGCGGCAAGTCTGGACAGCTTGAGCTGAGCCGGGATTATTAACAGGGCAATAAGGACACAAAGAATTGTTCCTTGCACCGCCTTATCGTCGGCTGCTGAAGCGGTTAATGAGCCGTCCAGCCAGCCATCGAAGATGACGACGGCGGTAAAGAATGTCGTCATCAATGTTCCAAAAAGCAATCTGTATTTGAGCATAATTTAGTTCGTAGTTATGAGTTCGCAGTTGGTAGTCTATGAACCCATTTTGATAGTGCCAAAACGTCGGGTTCGTTTTGCGTAGGCCAGTATTGCTTTTTCCAGAGCTGCTTTTTTGAAATCCGGCCAAAGGGTTTTTGTGACGTAGAATTCACTGTATGAAATTTGCCAGAGCAGAAAGTTGCTGACCCTCATCTCATTTGCGGTGCGTATCAAAAGGTCGGGTTCGGCAAGGCCGGCGGTGTACAGGTGCCGGCTTACGCACTGTTCGTTGATATCTTTGAGGTGAAGTTTGCCACTTTTGTATTCTTGTGCGATTTTTTTTGCTGCATCTGCGATCTCGGTTCTGCTGCCGTAGTTCAGCGCCAGGGCAAGTATCATACCGGTATTGCCGGCGGTGATTTCTATTGTTTTTGTAAGTTCCTTTTGTACGACCGGAGGCAGTCCGCCTAATCGGCCGAGGTGAATCAGCTTTACATTATTTTTCATCAGCGTAGGACGAATCCTGATGAGGTATTGAGTGTAGAGATTCATAAGACCGTTGACTTCGTCTTTGGGTCTCTCCCAGTTTTCTATACTGAAAGAATATAAAGTCAGAGATTCGATGCCAAAATCTACGCAGTATTGAGCTATTTTTTCGACCGTTTTTGCGCCCTGGTAATGTCCCTCGACTCGGTGCAGACCTTTTTTCTGTGCCCACCGGCCGTTGCCGTCCATAATTATGGCGATGTGACGGGGAACTTGTTCGGGCGTCAGGCCGAGGCGCTCGGCGGTTTTTTTCAGTTTTTCTTCGAAGCTCTTTTCCAATTCCTACGGTTCGAGAACTATCTAAATATTGTCTGATTTCGTTTTGGGCCGACGCCAATGATTGTGACCGGTTTGCCGGTCATTTCCTCGATAAGGACGATAAAGTTTTGGGCGTTCAAAGGCAAATCGTGAAAATCGTTTACTTCGGTTACATCCTCATCCCAGCCGGGGACGGTTTCGTAAATGGGACTCGCCTGCGAAAGTCTGGCTGTATTTGCGGGGAAAAAGGTCTTTTCTTTTCCGTTGATTTTGTACGCCCTGCAAATTTTTATTTCTTTTAAGCCGGTGAGTGTGTCGAGGTGCATTAATGCTATGGAGTCGATAGCGCTGATGGTTACGGCGTAGGATACGGCTACGGCGTCGAACCAGCCGCATCGGCGGGGCCGGCCGGTGGTGGTGCCGTATTCTTGCCCTTTGTCACGGATGTACCGGCCGATTTCGTTGTCCTGCTCGGTAGGGAATGGGCCGGCGCCGACCCTCGTTGTGTAGGCCTTGGCCACGCCGAAGAATTTATCGACCATTTTGGCGGGCACGCCACAGCCGGCCGGCATACCAAGCCCGCTTGAGTTCGAGCTGGTTACAAACGGGAAAGTGCCGTGGTCCAGGTCCAGCAGTGAGCCCTGGGCGCCTTCAAACAGGATTGATTTGCCGTCCGCAATTGACTTGTGCAGAAATTCGGTTGTGTCAGTGATGAAGGGCAGAAGCTTGTCGGCATAAGATTTACACTTTTCGAAGAGGGGAGCAGCGCTTATCGGCTCTGCGTTATAAAGGGCGGCAAAGATTTTGTTTTTATAGTCCACGATGGTTTTCAGCTTGGCTTTAAGCTTTCCGAGGTCTCTTAAATCGGCCATACGTGCGGTATGGGTTCTGCCGACCTTATCTGCATAACAGGGGCCGATGCCCCGAACAGTGGTGCCGAGTTTGTTTTTGCCGAGGGATTCCTCGCGTAACTGGTCCTCTTTTTTGTGATAATCCAGGACGAGGTGGGCATTCTCACTTATAAAGAGGCGGTTGTTTAGCGTGATATTTTTTTGGGCCAGTTTATCGATTTCCTTTATAAGTGTGTCGGGGTCAACGACTACGGCATTTGTGATTACGCAGATAATATTCGGCCGAACCGAACCGCTGGGCAAAAGGTGCAAAGCAAACCTGTTGTCACCTACGACAACGGTGTGGCCGGCGTTGGCACCACCGCTGTATCGGACGACGATATCGCTGTGCTCGGCGAGGACATCTACAATCTTGCCTTTGCCCTCATCGCCCCACTGTAATCCGACAACACAAGAATTCATTTGTGCCCGCCTCTTAAAAATGTTCGCAAACATAAACCGCAACAGCCTACTAAAGTAACATGTTGCGGTCAACGGATTAAATTTTAGATATTATTGCGATAATTTTCAACTGATTTTTGCCACGAGCTCATCCAAAATGGCTGCTAAATTATCGTATGTTCTACCGCTTATTTTGCGGTTGACTTCCCTGTCATCTTTATTTTTGTAAGTGATAATAAAACGCCCTTTCGACTTAAAAAAGGTTTTGTCTATTTTTTGTATGGAATGGTAAGCAATCCTTTCCTTATTGCTGATGATAAGCTCATTTTCATCGGCGATAATCTTCCTGTTCTTTATTGCAAACAGATATGCACCTAAAAGCACTGCGGCACCAATAAAGAACGGCGGCGACCCTCGATTAAACTTCATTGTGGCGGTGGGTTTACCGTCATTATCAACCACATGCTTTTTATAAAAGTTATAACGCATTGACCACTTATATTTACTCAGATAGCCATCGTAGGCAAAAATAATTGCCACAGCAATACAAACAGCGATATAGATTTTGAGGCCGTTCTTTTTGAACTTGCTTATTGGGGCTTCGATAGCCATTTTAAGGTTTTTCCTGAAATTCAGGTTAATCGTTTTTGTGCGATTGTCTCCGTTAAAGGATGGACGAAGTTAAGGACTATTTTTTCGGCCATTAATTTTTCGATAAGTTGACATTGATGCTCAAAAGATTTTAGGGCGTCAAATTTTTCTGTACTCGAAGGGTATTGGCGGATTGTAAAGAAAAGACTTATCGCCTCATCCGACTTATGCTTTTGTCTTCCGCTCTCTACGACGCTTGTTTTTGACTCTACACTGATTCGGGCCTGAGTACGGCAATCGTCGGATAATGCCACCACCACTGCGGGTGAAAAGCCGATGGGCCTGGCGGAAGGCAGGTCCAGAAGGCAGCTAAAGGCGGTCTGTGCCAATAGTGCCTCGGCGATAACCTCATCGTGACTGCCTGCGTAATCAAAATCCATAGCGAAAGTAACATCCAGTGAATCGATATCAAGATGACTTACGCTGAGCATATAGGGGACAAGCTCGAGCACCAGTCTATCCTGGCGATAAGCACTTTCAAAGCTTGAGGGATTAACTACTCCGGAGCCAATACGATCTGTTTCGAGCGTAATCCAGCGGTATTGGGCGGCGCTGCGGTCTTCCTCCAGGCAGTATTCGTTATTTTCACGTCGGTAGAAGCAGCCCATAGAAGAGAATTCCTTTTGTATCCGCTCGAAAAAGGCCAGGACGGTGTCGCGCTGGGTCGGGAGGTCAAGCTCGGTATTAATGTACATATCGAGATAAAAATCGTCGCAAAGAGAACTGTAACTATTTGACATAATTGGAAAACCCTCCAAAACAAGCTCCGGAAAAACGTCTCCCCGAGACCTTATTAAGAAAATTCAAACTTCAAAAGCCGTACAGCCGGTTGGGCATTCATTATACATTCAAATACTCATTCTCCCAGATTTTTTCAGTTAAACCCTGCAGCTTTTCGTCATAGTTTTTCAACACCTCAAAATATTCATCAGATTCCAGGGCTTCTCTGGCTTTTTCGTCTTCGGGTTTTGCCTCTTTCGGCAAAACTGAATTTCTGAAAATTTCGTAATGGTCTCTTATGGAGCAAGGCATTAGCCAGTTCCCCGGTTTTTTGCAATTGTCAAGGCCGTATTCTCTCTGCCATTTACGGCCATTTTTCATAAAATCGGAGAAGATTGCATCTGACAATGTTTTTCCGCTGTTGTATAAATCGTAGATATTATCGACGTAGTAAGGAATGAAGGCACAGGGCGTTACGTTGCCATGCCAGTCGATATAGGCGTATCCGCCGCTTCTGCCGTAGGCGATACATCCTCTGGTGAGTACACCGCTGTTCCAGAAATCAGCGATGCAATATTTCTTTTCGCTGAGCAGTTTTTCCCATTTTCTATATAACTGGACCCTCTTTTCGGGATTGACCATTAAGTCAATTTCGTCTTTGCCTCGCCCGATGGGCATCAGTTGAAATTGCCACATATAGCAGGCACCTTGTTCTTTGAAGTAAAAATCATAAAATTCATCCGTTAGTAGTACATCTACGTTTTTGCTCGTTGCCGTTACGGAAATGCCGAAAGGCACACCCGCCTGTCTTAAGTGTTCAAAAGCGTTGAGGTTTTTTTTGTGTGTGCCGGCGCCTCTTCTTTCGTCGGTTTCTTTCTCAAAGCCCTCGACTGAAATTGCAGGCGTGGCATTTGCCGATTCCATAAGTCTTTGAGCAACTTCTTCGTTAATAAGCATCCCATTGGTATATACGAGGAAGAACATATCGTTGTATTTTTCAAAGATATCAAGGAGCGTTTTGCCTTCGCTCTTATACATAAAAGGTTCGCCGCCGCTGATAGTTATAAACCTGGAGCCCCAGGAGTCGTGAACCTCACTGACTACTCTATCTACATAGAGATAAGGTATCGTGGCGGGGGTATTTGCTGCCGAAGACGCATAACAGCCGACGCAATACAGATTGCATTTTTGCGTAGGAGAAAAGACGATAAAACTCGGCGGCGGTTCGCCATATTTTTGCATGAATTTTTCAACGGCCTGCTCGTAACTTTGGTCTCCCTCCATAAGATTATTTTGAACTAACACATCGATGATTTTTTTTATAACTTCCTTCGAAATGTAGCCTTTACCTACGTTTCTAATCACACAATGCAGCATTGCTGAGAGGAACTGGTATTTTTTCAACTGCACTTGTTTTAAATCCTCTGAATCATTGGCAACTACATTTTTATAAATGTAATTATCGATTTTTTTTATCAATAGTTTTCGGAGGTGCTTATGATTTGCCATTTTGATTAGTGTTGGTGATAGTACCTCAGTTTTCATTTTTGACTCCCCTTTTCCAAATCAAGACCATTGGCAAGATGATTCTCTCAAAAACACTTCTATCACACAGTAATTATCACACCAATTCGAGCTTATTTCAAGAGATAAAGTAACACAAAACCGGCCAAAATATAACAATAAAAGGCAAAAAATCTCAGATTTGCCGTTCTGGAGGTTTTGATTAGCAGCTTCAGAGCCAGGATGCCTACAAGAGCGGCTACGACTGAGCCGGTTACAACCGAGTTGAGCGGTAAGCTCCCGGAGCTGATTTCTGCGAAATCCTTGACCAATTGTATCGCTGTTGCTCCCAGAATAGCCGGTATTGCAATCAGGAAACTAAACTCTACCGCCCATCGGCGGTGCAGGCCTATCAGGATGGCTGCACAGATAGTTGCACCGCTGCGTGAAATTCCGGGCATAATTGCAGCGGCTTGAGCCAGGCCGACCACTATCGCCTGCCAGATGGCGAATTGACGCAGACCCAGGCGGGTTTTTTTTCGCCAATCGGTAATCAGTAACAAGGTCCCGGTGATAACCCACATCGAAGCTACTATTGCCAAGCTGCCGCGAGCAGAGGCGAAATACTCTTTGAACAATAAGCCCAGCACACCGGTTACAACGGTAGCAAAAATTGCCAGGACCAGGATGTGGACACTCGGGCTTTTTTTATAAATATCAATGGCCGAGGTTCCATATTTGCCGGATGTCATCAGGTTCCTCAAAAAAGCGGCGATGGATTTGCGAAAGACAATAAAAATGGCAGCGACCGTTCCGACGTGAGTGGCCAAATCAAACAACAACATCTCCGGCTTTTCGGGATTAAAGCCGAAGAGGTTCTCAAACAAAACCAGATGGCCGGATGATGAGACCGGCAGAAATTCCGTCAGGCCCTGAACGGCCCCGAGGATTGCTGCCGAGAAAACATTTAATGATGAGGCGTCGAAGCTAAACGATTCGCTAAGGCGCTCGACCAGGCCGGTTCGCAGACAAAAAAGTAATGCGATGCTCGCATACACACCTGCCAACAAATCATCGGCAAGAATACCCCAGGTTTTCGGGAGCTTTTCGAGCTTGCGGATTGGCCAGGGCTTGACAATATCGAACAATCTGAACAGCAGAAAGCCGAGCACCGCAGCGGCCCAGATTTGCTTGGTAGAGATTGCGGCTGTGGTTAAAAAAGGAATGGCTAAAAATGTAACCGCCTGGCCGGCAAATTCGTCGGCAACAACTTCCCGTGGGTCAGCTCTGCCGGTTGCGGCGATTGCAGCGGGTGCGAATTTAACGCAAATAACAGAACCAGCCAAAGCCAGAGCCGCCATTACGATTGATATTACGGCAGGCGATGTGTCGAAGTGCCACATCAGGGCAAATATAGCCACTGGCGGCAGCGAGCCCCAGGTTCCCGGAGCAAGTGGCAGCCGGCCAAGACCAAAACACGACGTTACCAACCTCTTCATAGTTAGCGAAAGGTAACTAAAAGACCAGGCTTAGTCAAAGGTTAGTTTGTATTTAGCCCCGCCGAAATTACACTCAGCCGCCGGCGGATTCCGGGAAATTCAGCGAGGCGAATTCCCCGTGATACTTCATCGCCGCCCGGTCGTAGGCCTTGGCCGCCTCTATTTCGTCGGCGTAGTAACCAAACGACTTACGCCGTCCATTAATCGTCAAATGCAGCAGCATTTTTTTGCCTTTGAAATAGGTTCGACCCCTTCGACAAGCTCCCTTCGGCAGGCTCAGGACAGGCAGGACAGGCAAGCTCACTACAGGTTGGGTTTGATTGGGTTTGTATCTCGTATCTCGTATTGCGTATTGCGTATCGCGCTGGGGGATTGGGTTTGAATTGGGTTTGTTTTGTTCG
>JAUXAH010000490.1 GCA_030614945.1 Phycisphaerae bacterium | reverse complement strand
ACCCGCGCTTTCTGCGCGATAATCTCGCCCTCGCGCGCAAAACCGTCAAATATGGGAAACGTCGCAGCAAGCCCAACCTGCCAGGCCTTGCCCCATTCGATCTTTGTTCTGTTATGCGGGTCGGGCTTTGACCAGGTATTGTCATAATAGCCACTGATAGTCGGCCAATATTGACTCCGGGCAATGTTAAGTAATTCCTTCTGCAACTTTATGTCAAACTGACGCCCGAATAAATCGGGGCGATTGCGATAAGCAGCTTCAACTGCCTGCTCCATTGTCATTTTCAAATGAACATAAGTCAGCTCAGTCGAAAGCGTAAAGTCACTATCCTGCGAAACACCCATCACCTTAAGCAGCCTGGCTTTTGCGACATTGATGGCATTTTTGTTCTGTATCAATTCGGCCTGGAAATTCGATAGTTCCACTTCAGCCCGCAAAACGTCAAATTCAGAAGCGACACCACCCTGCTGTTTTTTCTTAACACTATCAAGATGGGCCTGAGCAGACCGAACAGTATCGGCACTGATTTGACACAGGTGCTGATTAAGAAGCACATCATAATAAGAATGACCCGCTATATAAGTTAAGTCCTGAACCGCCGCTCGGACCGTCTCGTCAGCGAGCAGCGAAAACAATTTCCCGGCGTTTATCTTCGCTATTATTGCTCCGCCGGCAAAAACCGGCTGAGTAACCCTGAGACCTAATGAATAGTTATCTACGTCACCAAATGTTATTGGCCCTAAAGACCCAACTTTGTCGAGTCGAATGTACTCACCTGAAAGACCCACACCGGGCAAAATTGCCGAATACGATTTCACCTCTTCTCCGCGGGCAATTTCCTTTTCCTGAACGACACGCTGTAAAACCTTATTGTTGCCCAAAGCCAGCTTTAAGCAATCCTCGATACTCAGCTTGCCGCTTATATACGTTTGAGACTGCTTCTGACGCTCTTTGCGACTCTTCCATTGCCGGTACGCAGCATCTCTGGACAAACCAGCCTCTTCATAAAATTGCTCACTGCTGACACACCCAACCAAAAACAGAGGACAGAGGACAGAGAACAGAAGACAAACTCTGACTTCTGTTTTCCGTCTTCTGACTTCTGATTTCCGTCTTCTGACTTCTGATTTCTGCCACAATACTTTCACGTTTTTCACCTCATTAAACATCTTACTTGTTATCCTTTCTTAACAAACCCTCTAACAGCAGCCGGAAAATTGAAACCTGCTGTCTTTTCATTCCGTTTTTTCCTCGGCATAGGCCCGAATCCCGGCAGCGGAAAATCTGACAATGTGGTCAACCGCTTCAGTCAGGTCGAACTTTGGCATTTCTGCATTATCGGTCTGCTCGAACATGGCTTTTATGCGGATTACATGTACCAATTGCCCGACGATAGAAAATACCACGAGCGGCACCTTTGATTCGTCCAGCCCTGGACAGGTTTTCGCCAGGGCTTTTTGCATGGCGGTCATAGTAGGTTTAATCATCTCTTCGACGAACATATTTGCAGGCAAACGTCGGTCGAGCATTTCTCTGGTCATCAGTTTGATAAGCCGTCGGCTTCTACTCTCATCGGCCATCGGTTCAATAAATGCATTCGCAAACGATGTGAGCAGCTCTTCCAGGCGGGGGGGGGCTTGACTTTGGGACATTATCTTATCAATGCTCGCAACGCGGGCATCTCGCATAAGCCGCAAGTGGCGACGCCAAACTTCGGTGTATAACTTTTCCTTACCGCCGAAATAGTAGTTGACCGATGCGATATTACAGTTAGCAGAGGCGGCAATATCGCGAATACTTGCGCCCTCAAACCCATGCTCGCAGAAGAGCTCCTCTGC
>JAUXAH010000594.1 GCA_030614945.1 Phycisphaerae bacterium | reverse complement strand
GCTTCTGACAGGCGTGACCAAAATTCAAAAGGCAATATTAGATACTCGATGCTGGATGCTCGATACTCGTGGAAGCGGTGAATGGTTAAATGGTGAATGGTAACTGGAAAAGTAAAAAATGGGAATGACCCCGCACCAATTAAACATAGGCTTACGCCTAATACGCGCGGGACAAGTGTTCGAAATGGATTCCTGCCTTCGCAGGAATGACAGATGTGGTCGACTTTGTGGCGAAAAAGGAAAGAAAAACTATGGGTATGACAATTACTGAAAAGATACTTGGAAGGGCGTCAGGTAAGGAGAAGGTTGTGCCGGGAGAGCTTATCGATGCAAACATTGATGTTGTTATGTGTGTCGATGTCACCACGCCGCCGGCTATCTCAATGTTAGCTGAAAAGGGACTGGATAAGGTATTCGACAGGGAAAAAATTGTTGTAACGCCCGACCATTTTCAGCCGGCCAAGGACATCAAAAGCGCCGAGCTCCACAAACGCCTTGATGAGTGGGCAAAACGCCACAAAATAAAATACTATTACAAAATTGGAAGAGCCGGCGTCTGTCACGCCCTGCTGCCGGAACAGGGCCACATTCGTCCCGGCGAAGTTATAATCGGGCCTGACTCGCACACGTGCACCTACGGTGCGTTTGCAGCATTCGGTACGGGCGTCGGCTCAACCGATGCGGCCGCGGCAATCGCAACAGGGCAGTTATGGTTCAAGGTGCCCGCCTCAGAGAAAATCGTCCTGAACGGCTCACTCGGCCCCGGCGTTTACAGCAAAGACGTCATCCTTGCCGTAATCGCAAGAATCGGTGTCGATGGCGCACTTTATAAGGCGATGGAATTTGTCGGCCCGGCACTTAGTGAAATGTCAATGGAAGCGAGAATGACCATAACAAATATGGCCATCGAAGCCGGGGCAAAAAACGGCATAATTGCCTTCGACGATGTAACAAAGCAGTATCTTGACGAGCATCTGAAAGATAAAACCGATTATACCGTGTATGAATCGGATAAGGATGCGGAATATGTCAGCGTCGAAGAGTTTGACTGCTCGGCAATCGAGCCGATGGTTGCCCTGCCGCCCCTGCCGAGCGGCGGTGTCCCCGTCACCGATTGTGCCGGCAAAGAAATGGACCAAGCATATATCGGAAGCTGCACTAACGGGCGAATCGAGGACCTGCGAATCGCCGCAAAAATCCTCAAAGGAAAAGAAGTCACCATTCGCACAATAGTTGTGCCGGCTACGCCGACAATCTGGAAACAAGCCAAGGACGAAGGCCTGTTCGATATATTCTATGACGCCGGCTGCGTAATTGCAGCACCAACCTGCGGAGCGTGCCTGGGCGGATTTATGGGCGTATTGGCCGCCGGGGAAAAGTGCATCAGCACAACAAACCGAAATTT
>JAUXAH010000284.1 GCA_030614945.1 Phycisphaerae bacterium | reverse complement strand
TCCTCGGTAAATAGCTGCCGAGGAAAAATATTCATGTCCCTTACCGCTTTCTTGATTTCTTCAAAAGTCATCGTTTTATCTCCTTCTCCAGGTTTGGTATCTTCTTTTCCAAAACATTGCACCGTACTCAATCGCAAGGCTCCTGGGAACGCCGGGTTGTCTTTGTCGCTGTTGCCTAAAGCGATCCCGGAAACATCGTTGATGTCACCTACTACGTCCCCTTCCGTATGAATGTCTGCTTCCATCGAGCACACATCGTAGGCATCGACTTTCTCCTTGCTCGGAAAATGACCGATTACGATGTTAGCCAGCTTGCCTCCGATTTCCTTTACAAAAGACGAGAGAACCTCGCCGACCGTTTCACGGCCTTCATGCTCGTTCGTTTCCTCGCCATGGCCGATTAGAAATTTAGTCCCGGCCTTGATCTTCTCCGCCAGACGGCGAATCACCGATCTCGGCCATTTCAGAATCTGCGTCTCCGCCCCCAATACTTTCGGTTGGCTCGTCCCTTCGTAGGCCAGAGTGTAAGCTTGGAGTACGCCGCGGCCTTTTAGGGCGTTCCGCTTGTCTTCTGGAATCCTCTCTTTCAATTCCTCTGGGGTTAAAATCAGCTCCAAGGCTTGTATCGCTATCTTCATCGGCCATTCCTTTGAGGATAAGATCCTCTATATATTTCTCCAGGAGTTTGAGTGATGGTCTGTATTTCGCTTTTTCGATAGTATATCGGATGCCAAATTGCGGAACGTGAACGATGATATTATCGCCCCTGGAGGCGGTTTTCGCGATCACATGTTCGCCTGAAGGAAAACATACTCTCAGCGTTTTATTGTCCACTTGCCGCCTCCTTGACCGGATCGTAGTCAGCCACCTGTTTTGGATTCTCCGATTTGACGATTTTGGTAGGCTTGTCCTCGTTTGGTTTGGCATCCCGAATCGCCCGGTTAACTTCTTTCAACCGCTTTTTCAAATCCGGGAGCTCTTCCTCAAACTTGGCGATCTGCTTTTTCAGATAGTCGCGCTCATCTTCTGGGCGCTTGGTTTGCTCGATGTCTTCTACCCTGATTATTTTACTCATTCCTCCGCCTCTCCGGGTTCGGTTACGCCCGCCCCAATCAAATCATTTTTCGCATTCTTTTGTTCTTGCTCGATGGCCCGTTTCGTTTTCAACGGATCGATACCTGGTATCATATTGCGATAATCGTCAATCGAGATAGCCTGATCTGCATAGGCAAGATTCAATCCTCTCACGCGCTCCATGAAATTGCCGAAATCAATCAAGGGCAAGCTCACCTGATAATCAGGATTCAGTCCGGGTAATTCCGTGCCTCCAGCGTTAATATACAATTCCTGAGCCTTGAGAATCAAGTTATGAATAGCGTTCTGCCACTCGATACGCTCGTCAATCGTCGCATTTTTGATGAATTCGTATAATGTTTCTGCAGTCGAGCGATTGCTCATCAAATCCACCCATCCGAGCCAATGCACTGGAATACCCGTGACAGAAGAAACCGTCTTAATTGTAGAAGCCAATTCCGCTGCTAGATTTTCATGCGCTCCCTGGCCTGGAGTCGCATAGCTGAATTTGGCCGAACCAATGAAGGCCTTGCCGATCACCCATTTCATTTGATTCAATTCTGCCCGAAGCGCTTTCGTATCTTCGGCATTCGCTGTCTCAAAAACGGGAGTGATACGCGCGAATATGTGATTGTTTCGCCGCATGTCTTTTATCGCCCGATCGTAATTTTCAACGTCCGTGAGTACGACGCCGATTCGGGTTACGGGTCCGCCGTTATTGGTATCATCGCCACCGGTACGCACATAGATAAAATTGGAAAATCCAAACGACACCCATTGGCCGTCGCGCCTGACCAGAATATCCTCTACCTCCTCGCGGAGGAGTGGATCCTTATAGACCGGCTTGTACGGGGCGGTAATAGTATACGGCACCCGTGAGACTTTGACGTATAGCGATCCATCCACCCATGGGCTTGGACGCAGAAGCAAAAGACTTTGTCCAGCCATTTCTGAACCTTTGACGGCGTTAATGAAATGATTGCCATTCAGGCGATTTTTAGAAATAAAATCTTCTATCCAACTGGCCGTAGAATCGTCCTCGCAGCTGATCGAAATGCCTTCGCCGGCGATGAATGCGGTTCTCAAATCGACCACAGCTCGCGTCTGTTGGCTGCCGAAGGATGCAAAAGAATTGTATTTATTGTAAGTCTCCGCGACCTGGCTATCGTAAGTTGTGTAGGCGTTGATCGTTCCAGGAATGCTCGTAGTAAGCAGTCTCCCGGTCAGCATGGATTCGATCATGATTTCGCGGGAACTACCTTCGGCGGACGCCTGTATTTTTATCGATTTCGGGAGTTTGATTTTTGGTTTTCGCTTTCGGAATAATTTAAGCATCGACTTCGAATCCGAAAATATTAAGTTGAGCTTCCAGGGCAGCAGTATCGCTTGTTACTGCAATATCTTCTCCTGCCGCCATTTCAACCGGCCAGCCGGGTTCGAAGTGATCTGAGAGAGCGACAGCCTGGTCGTTTGTTATCACGTCGATGAAATTGATATTCCGCACATGTGCATCAGCTTCAGTTCTTATCTCGCCATTTGCAACACCCGCCGCGCCTGCATCGGTTTTCAACATCGATTCGATGAGGAAAAATTTCTTGCCGACAGGTACGGTATAAACTACAGCGGTGTCATTCGTGATAGCCGCTTCTTTAAGAATCTGCGCTCTAGATCCATGAAATTCCATAATCAGCTCCCGTAAATATTGTAGTTGACTGTTGCCGCGAATCCCGTATCGGTTGGAGTGTATAGCATTTCCCAGCCAGTTACCACGGCCGCTACCTGGTCATCATGCGCGCCGCTATTGTACTCACCGAGCTCCTGGAGAAAATCACGATTCCAGTCGCCGCGGACAAGATGCGCGTTGCCGGCCTCAAATATAGGCTCGAGCGGGTTCACCCTTACGAGCAGATCCGCCGGAGGTGTCACTTTCTCGACCGTGCGCTTGCCCTTGAGCACTTCGGCCAACCGTGTGTACGTATCTTTGTAGCCGGCCACGCTTTCTGTGCCGACTCGCACACCAGGCCCGTCGATCATGGCCGTCTGCGTGATTCTCCGATCTCGCTCTGGCGCTTCCCACCGGCCACGGATCACGTCTTTGATCCACAAATGCGGAACTGGCTCGGTGGAATGATTCTCCTGAATGATACCCATGAGCACGCCGACCGTGTAATCCGGGTCCTCTTTGGCAAGCTGCCGCTCGGTAGATGCCAAATCCCAGGCCCTGACCCACTTGATATTCTTCGGCACCTGGCCGAACTCGTGAATCTGAATCTTGTC
>JAUXAH010000174.1 GCA_030614945.1 Phycisphaerae bacterium | reverse complement strand
GGAGTCCGTAAAACTCGCGTGTCACCGCGAGACTGTCCTGGGGTGTAGGGTTCGCACCCTTACCCCCTGTATTCGGGGAGTGGTCAACCCCGTGCCCCGATTTGGGGCGTGAACACACCAGGACTTTCTTCAGTGACACTACGGACTCCTATCGGGCAGTTAACGACCGTCGTCTGGATGAAATGAACTTCCGACCGGATCGTCCTGCTCTGGTGACTCTATCGGCTGAGATGAGGAGTCTTCTTGAGCTTTTCTTTTTAGGAATCGAACAATTTGCGCTACGACTACCAGACGGGAACGCTTCCCGCCCTCTTTGGCTTCCCACCGCTCTTGGCGGATCCGGCCACCGATCAGGACGGGGTGGCCTTTCTTTAGGTACTCGGCGCATGCGTCAGCCTGTTTGGCCCAGACTGTTATGGGAACGAAGACAGTTTCCTCGACTTTATTGCCGGCTTTGTCCTTGTGAAAAGAATTGATAGCGATGTCAAAACTCGTTACTGATTTTCCGCCGGGTGTGACCCGTAACTCCGGGTCTCTGGTAAGATTGCCCGCTATGCTTACACTGTTAAACATGATAACTCCTTTTTTTGAATTATGGGTTGGCCTTGAAAAAGGCTTTAGCGAATCCCGGAGGTGTTTTACTCCTTAATGCTTTCCTGTCCGCAGTCGGGGGTAACTTATGCATCCGGCTCCCCTCTGTGGGGTGCACCGGGTTTTTTCTTGGTGTGTTAAAGTCCCCCCATAATCCTGTTTTCTTGGTATAAGGATCCCCGTAGTCGCATGGGTTGAAATACATTTTTGGTTCCCCGATGTAATACATTAACCGCCCCACTGGATTCTCGAGACACCAAAAAAAGGGGCGAGTTAGCCTGATCATCCTGAGACAAGCCTCTACTACGCCAAGGGCACTGAGCAAGGGCTGCGTGCCCTTGGCTTTCCACCACCTGGCACCACTTAACGCAAAATGCTCACACGGCGGAGCCGCTAAAATCCCGTGCACCCGCTCGGGTGGAGAATAAAGCCTCACATCGTTTTTGGGCCAAGTGACGATCCTCACATCATACCCCGCATCACGATATGGCTCACTCCAGGCACCCTCTGCACCGCAAAGGTCTAATATGATTCTCATAGGGTATACCTCTTGCACGTAGAGAAAGCCCAGGGAAGCGTGCACACTTCCCCGGACGTGTTAGGAAACTATACAGGGGTACAGTCTGCGGGTGCGATAACCTCTATTACGTTACTCGGTGCGCCTTTCTGCCCGTTAGGGCCGATGGCGTCAATCTGAAATAGGTAATGACCGGGTAAAGCCCGGATGTTAGCTATCGCGCCTAAGGCAATCCTTACGCTACAGACCGCAGCCGCTTCAGCGGCCAAGACCACCGTCATTCTCATCTGCTTATGAACGCCACCGTCAGTCGACAATAACCAGACACGAATTTTCGTGCCAGCTATTGCGTCAACGGGGTCTACCCAGGTAAGGTTCACGCAACAGGTCGGCGCATCCCACGTACCAGCCAAACCGGTCGGGGCGTTAGGCGGTGTGATGCCGATTGGGGCATCATCAATAAAAATAACCAGGTTCGTAATGTCGGCACTGTAGGCCCACAGGTTAATCATGATATAGGCGTTGTAGCCACTCATCACGCCACCATTTGTGGGGATGAGATGTCTCGTTCCGCCACCGTCACCCTCGATAGGTGTTAAGGCTTCGGCATACTCTTTCCATAGGTCACGCTGGGCTCCGGTCAGGGTGTCATACCACCGCTTAGAGCACTGAGTCGTCTTTGCTCTCATGTTGGCCTGCTCAATACTGTTAGGATTAGCAATGCTAACTGCTTTCTCTCTGACGTAATTAAGGCCTTTCCAGACCGAATAGACGTGGTTCTTTATGCTTCCGCGAATATCGTTAAGGACTTCACTTAACCAAATTCTTGCCATTCTTTCTCACCCCCTTTTTTTGATAAGAGATAAAATCCGATAAAGACCTATACTTAGGCTTTGTGGTTCTCCCGCATCATCCTTTGGATGGCGGAGTCACAGTCTTAGTCGTCTTTGATGAGTTCATCCGGGGCCCGTAGACCAGAGGCTTACTTATTCCCTTGAAAGCTTTCGGCTTAGGCTTAAATGATTTCGGTTTTGACTTCTTCTTCACAGAATCACCCCCTTTAGACAAGTGGACAAACGGCTTCAATCGTATTCGACGGCGGAGACTGATTACCGTTGGGACTAATAGCGTCAATTTGAAATAGATAGTGCCCGGGCATGTTGGCGATAGGCACCTCTGCGCCGTTCGCTACCCTGACAACATCAGGGATCCATGCCTCGACGCCCCGGTCTATCGTCGCTACGTGTTGCCTATGGACTCCGGCATCGTAGGACAGACACCAGATGCGAATCTTGCCACCGACAGGCAAGTCGGCCGGATCGTTCCATTCGAGCTGTTTTGCCCCGGGGATTGACGGACACGGAACCTTACCGGGAACCCAATCATCCGGTTCCATATTACGAAGTGTTCCGTGATAGTTATTACCGGATATATCAAAGAGAGTATTTCCGCCTCCAGCGCAGACAGGCCAAGAACCTTGACAACTTCCGTCACCTAACGGGTCGGGGCCAAAGACACCGGCACCACCGGCGTAAAGAACATTAACATCTGCCTGAAGAAGATTGCGATTGTAGTTTCTGATACAGTCCAGCCTGCCGGGAAACCAAGTACTCGCTCGACCGTTCTCTGACGCAAAGGTTAAGTCTGCGGGATTAACGATAGAACCGATAATGGGATTATTGAAAAGGATATTGCTGAGTTCAACTGTCTCGATAAACATCGTCATCCCGTTAGCGTTGTTGCTTCCGTCGTAGCTGACTACACCATGCTCCCACGCCCCGGATGGAATCCAAGGGCGCGTAACATACAGATTAAAGGCAGTTGCCAGTCTAATTATAGTAAAATGCAGCAGGCCACCAGACCAAAGAATCCCCCATCCAGTTACCAGGGCGTCGAACATGTTCGTAATGATACGAGGACTACCAACCAAACCGCTTGCTCGTATCCAAAACTCCCAGGCAAAGGGGACATCTGCGCCGTAGCTAAGAACATTACCGCAGGTAACATCTTCATTGACCCCGTCGTAAGACAATGCCCAATTCACGGAGGTTGGTGAGGCTTCGTCCCGAATTAAATCGGTGGGCGGGCTCGGAAAGGCGCGCCCGGGCGTGAGTACGGGATTACCGATATCTCTAATACCTGTCATAATGGCACGTTGATTTGCGCGAATAAATGCGTCGTAGCCGGATAGGACGGGTTTGGGTTGAGGAATCACCACCCGCGATCCCTGCTCACGTGAGGACGCAGGGTCGTCGGTTGGTGAGCCTTGTTGAGCTAGCTCGTTCCACTGAGCCTTTTGGGAATCGGTTAGATCGTCGTTCCACGCCTTGGATAGGGCGGTGGTACCCGCCCGGGCGGTGGCCTGTCTGGGACTGGACGGATTAGATCGGCTTGAAGATTTTGAACGGAGAACCCCCTTGCCTTTCCAGGACGAATAGACGTGGTCGCCTGAACTCCCGGCAATTTTAGAGATTGTTGGACCCGTTCTGATTACTGCCATCGTTAATCTCTTTCCTGAATAAACGCCAGAGAAGTTTGACTATCTTAACCACTATAATAAAAGTCTCGCTACTCTTGAAAGCGATGAGTTTTTTGATGATCGACATAACTTTGCTCCTCCGTAACGTGTCAAGACCGCTTGTTTCCTTGCCTCGGCACTTACGATAAACGGATGTCGCTTTTTGTGACAAGAGTCGCATAACGTAATCAGGTTCTCTATCAAGTCGGTACCACCTTTTTTTCTTAGGCATAAGTGGTGAGCAATTAACCTGAGATTACTTCCGCAATCCTGACATTTATATCCGTCCCGACGGAATACCTGATGACGCTTTTTCGGTCTTAATATAAAGGGCATAGACAGAAAGAAGATTACAGAAGAAAAGAGACTTGTCAAGTAAATTCCGGAAATATTCCGAAATATTTTGCGTAGAACCCGAGAGAACTGTTTTTCTCATACGTTAAAACAGCTTCTCAGAGGAAACTTTTCCACGTGCACGCCCCGGCTTCGCCTATCCCGCGGCGCAAACGACTCGCTCATCCACGGCTTCGCCTCGAGTAGACATCGAGAACGAATACTGTTCTTGAAGCAGATAGGTCGAACGCAGATGCTTCTTACATCGCTTGCAATACGACAGCACCATCAGGATTCTCGGCTTGCCGGGTTCGGCATCCTTTAACCACGCCCCGGCTTTGATAGGTTGATTACAGTCTTGACATCGTTCAATCATCCCGTCAAGACCTAATAGTCGCCTCGGCTTCATAAGTCACCTCCTTGATACAGCGTTGATATTTAGTTACCCCTGCGGTGGTACCCCGTGGGTGCCCCGCCCCCCTCGGTAGGGCACCCCGTGGGTATCAGTAGCATCCGCTGCCACTTCCCTCTCTCTTTTCCTCAATAATACCATAAGACCAGTGTTTCATATCTTTCATGGCACGAGCTCTTGCATCCTCAATCGCCTCTTCCTCGGTCTCACCACGTCCCTCAACAATATAGTTCGCACTCATACACGATACCCGAATCAAATACGTTTTCACAAAATCACCCCCTTTCGTAATAGCCCCCCTCGATCTATTATTCCTAAGGGTGTCAAAGGAAGTGCCAAAGAGCCCCGGCTTTGGCACGCCCTTTGCACCTCTGGTATCCCGTTGATCGAGGGGGGCATCCACGCTAAGACCCCTTGGATACCTTCGGCCTATCAATCAGGTACCGCTTGGGTACGTAATCAAGGTGAGCGTTATGTAGGGCGATAGCTTCGTTTCGTCGTAGGGTTGGTTAGCTCCTTGCTTAGCTCCGGGATGGTGGGGGCTAACCATACCCGCCGAGGGCACGGCACTCCGTGCCCGAGGCGGAA
>JAUXAH010000313.1 GCA_030614945.1 Phycisphaerae bacterium | reverse complement strand
GAAGCTGGTCGACCCGTTCCGCAACAAGTGTCCGGACTGCTACCAGGACGAGCTGGAGGGGAGGGGAAGGAATGAAATGGGATGATTGGGTCGTCATACGATCATTTGCTAGTATTTATGCCATAGTCTGTGCTGCACTTGTCGGGTTAGCTACTGCGGATGGTCAAGTTGGCTACGCACTTTACTTGGAGTTGTGGGCGGTTTTCATGTACATGATGGTAATTCTCACGATACACAAGGAAAAGTCAGAAAAGGAGGCTAGGGGATGACCGCCGCCGTCAGTTCAAGCTCGCGTCTGAAAGGCAATAGCGGGGGGATAGATGACGAAAGACGCGGGATGCTGAGGGGGTCCTCTACTTTTCCCTGCTCCTATGAATTTTCACCTCCATCGGATCATCCCCCCGACGAGGCCGAGGAGACATTGAGGGAGATGGAAAGGCAGGAGAGGAGAAGAAATGATATCGGGATTTCTTAAAATCTTTTATTTCGCCGTGACGACAGGATGCTCCTTCATGTGCCTACTGATAACTTTGCTTGTTTTACTTCGGAAGAAAGAGTTGATTATTTACGAGACACATCGGTCCATACTGATCTTTGAAGCGATTCTATTAATTATCGGTTTCTTTGTAGTTCTCGGGATCGGGATTGAAATGTTGATAGGGGCGCGGTGATGGTCGATGGACGAGCTGGATAAGAAATTGTACGAATTGTTCGGGGAGTTAATTAGGAAACCCATCGAGCGCGAAGTTGACAATCAGCTCGGGACAAATTTTGACTTCACTCCATTGCGGAGGGTATTCAAGGAGATTTACGAGCTGGAGGCCGTGAAATGACCGCCGCCAAAAGAATGGCACATAAGATATGGAACTTAAATTGGAATGTTTATCAACGATTGAAACCTTGGCTGCTAGTAATAGTGAGCTTTATCGCTCTTGCATCCCTTTTACAATTTGGATGGAAATTTATAATCCAACTAACTATAATCGTTTGGATTCTTAGTTTAGCTTTTTATGACTATCTTATAACAGAAGTTGCAGAAAAGAAGGAGGATTAAAGTGTGAAACACTTGACAAATAAACAGCACTTCTTCGTCGGTGCTTTGTGGATGGCAATCGGAATATTCGTTACAGTAATTCCTATTCAATTATTACGAAACGCGCCCGAACTCGCACGTTTGCTTGGAATGTTGATAATTGTTGCATGGATTTTCTTTTGGTTCGGCAGCGAAGGGACGATTAAAATTGTCTATCGAATTGCCGATGCATTTTTGAAAAGAGAAGAAATCAAAAAATGAAGAAGCTCTTGGTCCTGTCCGTTGTCGTCTTCTTTACAGTATTCTGCATTGAAACGATAGGCTTTGACTACACCATCGGGGATCACTCATACTATACCACCACCGGGACGTTCGGCGATGGACACGATTTGACCCTCTTGGTGTTAAGGCCGATGTATTTGGTTCTACCATCACCCCTCAGAGATGCCGCACTCCCGATATTCATCAATTTTATGTTCGTCCTGAGCGTTTACTTCATGCTCAAACCGTTCGTAAAATATCCCGAGTGGGCTTTTATATTGGCCCCCATCACGCCGTTGGCCACCGTCTACGCCCAGATCTTCGCCATATCCCTTTTCAACTTCATGCTCGGGTTCTACTTTAGGATCAAGAAGAAGATTGCCAAGAACACCAAAAAGTATTACAGCGTGATACTTCCCCCCCTGTTCCTGTTCCTAGTCTTCCTTGCTCATTACTGGACGGGGCTGTTCGTCGCTGGTATTTTCGCGCTATATGTGCTAGCTTTTGATAGAAAAGCCTTGAAGGTGTCCCTGTTGCCCACGATCGTTATAGCAGGATCCTTCTTTTTGTTCATGCCCCAGGGAATGGGGTTCTTAACCCAAGCCCCGACCGTAGTTCCCCCTGGTTACTTGACAACCGCTAGGTTCTTCGTCTTGCTGAGCCGTGGGCTCAGTTTCTTTGTCCTATCGTTTTTCGGGCTGTGGCGGCTGTATGTGAAAAGTCGCGGCTTCTTTAAGGTTAACCTGATGCTGTTCCTCATCCCGCTTTTCATCGTGTTCGCGTTGCCCACTTCTGAATACTGGGATTGGAGGGTGCTCTATTTCATGCCGTTCCTCGCCCTAGTCAGTGTCCTCATGTCGTACCTTTTTGAGGGGAAAACGGAATAATCGCATGAGAACTTATAACTGAGGGGTGTATAACCCGAAGGAATACTTATTTATACTGGTTATTCATAGGGAGAATTGGACGACGGTCAGATGCCCGCACTTTTGATTGAGCCGAGCCGTTGGACTAAAATAGGGGGAAAAAACGCATGGCAGAATCCATAAGCGTAAGGTCCATTGTCGGCGTAATTGTAGTGATAATCGTTGCACTTTCACTTCTTCCAGTTGTCCTTTCGACCGTAGCAACCGCAGCCGCATCCCTGACGGGCGCATCCCAAACAATGGTCAATCTGATTCCACTATTTTACGTGATCGCAGTGGTGTTAGCCACAGTGTACTGGGCAGTCGGACAAGCTAAGAAGTAACCTCCAGCAACGAGGGGAAGCACATGACAGAATCCATAAGCGTGAAATCCATTATCGGCGTTATCGTAGTGATTATCGTGGCTCTCAGTCTGCTACCGATTGTCATTTCGACCGTAGCAACCGCAGCGGCAACATTGACTGGTGCATCGAAAACGTTGGTCGAACTAGTGCCACTATTTTACGTGATCGCAGTGGTGTTAGCCACAGTGTACTGGGCAGTCGGACAAGCTAAGAAGTAACCTCCAGCAACGAGGAGAGACAAAGATGCCACCAAAGCTTGAGACCAAGTCAGTGGTTGGGATATTTGCAGTGCTGATTGTTGGTCTAATGCTATCGCCCACGATAATATCGCTTGTGAGTAGTGCTCAACCATACGACTATACGACATACCAAACTCTGAACTATGATTTTTCTGACAACACGGGAAATGTTCCAGATAATTGGGACAACACGGTTGAAGGCGACAACATAACGAATGTTTGGAGTTCAAGCGAATACGTCACGGT
>JAUXAH010000304.1 GCA_030614945.1 Phycisphaerae bacterium | reverse complement strand
GGTCAAAAACTTGAAGGTGTCGAGCGGGAAAAAACCGAAAGTTTTATCCGCGGGCTTTTCGACCGGGCCGCTGGAGCAAACGGTTATCCGCAGGCATTGCTGCGGGCAATGGTAACAATGCAAATTGAGGTGTACAGGGTCAAGAACATAAAAACGGGAGAGTACGAGTTTTTTGAAAGCATTGAATTGTCGAACAAGGACCCAAATGAGTACGACCTGGACAACAAAGAATTAGTTGTCGAAGGCGGTAGGCTGCTAACGCTAATCGCTTCTGATGCTCTCGAATACGGCATAGCAAGGGCGGTGGTCAAAGACCTGACGGGGGCCCTTGACTTTTTGGCCAAGCGGGACGGCGTAACCTTTGCCGGCGAACCTATGGTGCTTGAAACTCTGTGGTCGGAGGAGATGGTGCGATGGCTAAATTCTCCGGCGGTGATGGCTGTACTTATTATGCTGGCCTTGTTAGGGGTTTATATCGAATTTAACACGCCGGGCGTCGGGCTGCCGGGGCTGGTGGCGGTTATATGCTTTGCGGTTATAATTGGCAGCAAATATCTCATCGGGCTGGCAAACTGGGTGGAGGTGGCGCTATTTTTTGTGGGAGTGCTGCTGCTGATGATTGAAATCTTCATATTGCCCGGCTTCGGCATCGCAGGCTTTTTGGGGGTAACGTGCATATTGGCCGGCTTGTTCGGTATGCTCATTAAGAATCCGCCTCCGCCGGGTGATGAATGGTACAAACCATGGCCCCAAGATGCAATTGCCTGGAATGATTTCGGATGGGGAGTTGTGAGTTTGGCGGGCGGCTTTGTAGGATTTATCGTTCTGGCGTGGCTGCTGGCAAAATATCTGCCTAAAATGCAGTTCCTCAGCGGACTAATACTTGCGCCGACCGGAGCAAAACAGGGCACTGAATTTGAGGTCAGTATGACCATTCCGCCTGAAAGTAAAACCGTAAGCGTAAATATAGGCGACCTCGGCGAGGTAATTTCGACACTGCGGCCGACAGGAAAGGCAAAATTCGGCAATGCAATAGTCGACGTGGTGGCTGAAGCCGAGTTCCTTGACAAAGGCACTAATGTTGAGATAATCGAAATTCACGGCAACAGAGTTGTAGTCGAAAGACAGACGACAGAGGACAGATAACAGAGAAGGCTATCAGGAAATCAGGGTATCAGGATGCAGGATATCAGGAAATCAGGGTACCAGGAAAAATTAATCCGCCTCTGGCGGACAAACCTGATTCCTGATGACCTGATGCCCACTACCTGATATACTGATAACCTGATACCCTATACGAGGTGAGCTTATGGGTTGGTGGCTTATTTTTGCTGTTTTTTTATATTTTGCGTGTGCGGCCCTGATATTAGCTGAAGTTTTTGTGCCAAGCGGGGGCATA
Organism: Phycisphaerae bacterium; assembly: GCA_030614945.1. The sequence continues at coordinate 1,725 of JAUXAH010000304.1, read as the reverse complement.
ATAAGTATCTTTGCACTTGCCTGTGTGATTGTCGGTGGAGTGATATTTTTCAAGCACAGCACTACCGCAGGCTGGATAGGCGTAGTTACTGCCCTAATAATGGTGCCGTCGGTTCTGATTATCGCTTACAAAATATTCCCGAAAACCAGGTTCGGTAAAGCCGTTACGCTGACACCGCCGGAACGGCAGCGGGGCGATGCCATACCCGATACGCCCGAACTAAGAGAGATGCTTGGTGCCGTGGGCCTGGTTGTTACGCCGCTGAGGCCGGTGGGAATGTGCGATTTTTCAGGAGAAAGACTTGAATGTGTAGCCGAAAGCGGTTATGTTGATAAAGATAAAAAGGTCAAGGTTATCGATGTGGAAAGCACGCAGCTAACTGTTCGTGTAATTGAAGTAGAAGAAACTTAATGAAAGGACAAAAAAATGTATAACTTAATAAATATGGTCTTGGCAATAAGCGACCACACCAAAGTGGCTTTAACAGTATTTTTAGTCATCATTGCCATTGTAGTATTCGTACTCTTCCTGCTGTTCTTAAAGTTCTTCAGGTTATGGCTGCAGGCGAAATTATCCCGGGCTGACGTCAAATTCTCCGAGCTTATTGGAATGTGGCTAAGGAAGGTCGATACCAGAACCATTGTGCTAAGCAAAATAACTGGGATCCAGGCAGGGCTGACCCTGACGACCCGGGATTTGGAAAGCCATTATTTAGCCGGCGGTCGGGTCCCAAACGTTGTACGCGCATTGGTCGCTGCGAACAGGGCAAACATCGTTTTGACGCTGAAAACAGCTACTGCAATCGACCTGGCTGGACGAGATATCCTCGAAGCGGTTCAAACGAGTGTTAAGCCAAAGGTTATCGATTGCCCCGACCCGGCAAAGAGCAGGGGTACTATAGACGCTGTTGCTCAGGATGGCATCCAATTAAAAGCAAAGGCGAGAGTAACGGTTAGAATGAATATGGATAGATTAGTAGGTGGCGCAACTGAGGAGACTATTATCGCCCGTGTAGGCGAAGGAATTGTTACCACAATCGGAAGTGCGATAACATACAAATCCGTTTTAGAAAACCCGGACAATATTTCCAAGTCGGTTTTAAGCAAGGGGCTCGATGCAGGGACGGCTTTCGAGATTTTATCTATTGATATTGCCGACGTCGATGTGGGCGAGAATGTCGGCGCCAAACTTCAAGCTGCCCAGGCGGAAGCCGATATGCGAAGAGCAAAGGCCGAAGCGGAAAAACGCCGGGCTATGGCATTCGCGCGCGAGCAGGAAATGAGGGCGCTCGTTGTCGAAAACGAATCAAAGGTGCCGTTAGCTATGGCCGATGCCTTCAGGAAGGGTAATCTCGGCGTTATGGACTATTATCGAATGAAAAACATTATGGCCGATACTGGAATGCGGGATTCCATAGCAAAGCCCAAGGAAAAAGAGTAATGGCTATCAGGGGATCAGGGAATCAGGATGCAGAATATCAGGGTATCAGGAAAACAGGAAATCAGGGAGTCAGGAAAAATTAGTAGCAGGTTTCGAAAAACTCTGGGTATGGCAGAAAGCATATAAACTTATGCAAGAAGTCCATAGATTCTGTAGAACGTTACCCAGAGAAGAAAAGTTTAGATTGAGAGATCAGATTGAGCGTTGTTCATCGTCGGTATGCGATAATATCGCCGAAGGGTATACGACATATTATTATAACGATAAAATAAAAGGATTTAATAC
>JAUXAH010000357.1 GCA_030614945.1 Phycisphaerae bacterium | reverse complement strand
GGGCAAAGGTTCAAGAGCGGCACCGGGCACCAGTTATTGACCGCCAGCGTAAATGGCGATGTAGGGGAGGTTTCTGACGCGAAAGGTAGCCATCGTCACTGATAGCATAGCTTGCCTCACCAGAGAATTGGTCGAGCAGTATCGGATTGAGATTATCCCTATTAACTTTTACGCCGGGGGCAAGCTCTATAAGGATTGGGTAGATATAACCCCATCTGAGGCATATGAATTATTCTTGAAAGACCCTGAATCATTTAAGACATCTGCCGCCTCACCTGAGGACTGCCTTAAAGCCTACCGCAACGCCAGTAAGTTAGCCAACGATATCGTTTGTGTCACTGTCTCACTTAAACTCAGCGCAGTCTACAGTGTTGCTCAGGGAGCTACAGAGCTAGCCAAAACCGAACTTCCACAAACCTCCATAGAGGTGCTGGACTCCCAGACGGCTACCCCTGCCGAAGGCTTCGTCGCTTTAGCTGCCGCCCGGACAGCGGCAGAGGGAAAGGACTTGGCTGAGGTGATTAGCGCTGCCAAGGAGATGAGAGATAAGGTCAGTTGTATTGCCTTTCTGGATACAATCCGCCACGTTTACCGCTCCGGGCGCATACCCAAGATAGCCTCCCAGATAGGCTCTGTACTCAATATCAGACCAATTCTTACCGTTTCAGGAGCGGTGCATTTTGTCAGCGCAGTGAGAAACAGGGAGCACGGCATAAACCGCATCCTGCAAATGATGAGAGATAAAGTGGGACAAAGTCTGGTGCATGTTGCCGTGATGCACGCTTATGCCCCGGATGAAGCGGAAAGACTAAAGGAGCGGGTATTGTCTGAATTCAATTGCGCCGAGTTGTGGCTTACCGAGTTTAGCCCGATAATGGGCTATGCCTGTGGCACTGGAACCGTTGGTCTCGCCTTTTACACCGAAGACTAAGGGAAGGGGTGTAATAACTTAATCTGTTTGTTCTCCCGGTAAAAAGCTAATATGGGAGTTTGCCGGATGACAGACAGTTTAGAGGTATAAGAGGTGCAGAAAGAAAGGACTAAGTGCATTTCTGGTCCAACAAAGTGGCTACATCAATTCCATCGTATTGCGCTCCTTTTCTAAATGTCATACCTGGGAGAAATTTTAGCTCTCCCATTGGAGTCTGGACGGTTACTGGCTTGATACAAGTCCAAGTGCCATCTGGATTCTTCTGGAAAGCATCGCAAGGAAATTGCAGCATAATAACCTCCTTCTTTCTTCGCAAAGTAAAGGATAAAACAAATTTTTGAAAAATACAACCCAAAGACAAATAGGATTGTTTGGCGATACATAGTCTCTGATGTGTGGGCTTATCCCGCCAAAGATGATGACAGATTGCCCAATGGCAATACTCTGATTACTGGGTCAACAAAAATAGTTGAAGTTACCCCTGAGGGAGAAATCGTTTGGCAACTCACCATAAAAGGCTTAGACTACCTAGATGCGGCAAAGGGTGGTAGAGGGTTATATAAAGCTGGTAGGATTAGCGTACAGAGATAGGTGACAACGGAAAGGTAAGCCTATTTCAGTGCTTATGCCTTATTTAAGCGGGCTGGTGCCGTCAAAGTGATATATGTAGCGGGGCGGGATTCCACTCACCGCCCGGTTGACTCTCTTTTTCAGGCGACATTTGCCCTTACGCTTATCCTCCAGTTTAATTATATATTCTTCTCTTTCATTAAGGCGCATATAGTCGATGAGGGTAAGCTCTCCCCACCAATTTGTTGCCGCCTCATCATGTAACTTGTAGTTGACCTTCGCCACCAATTTATTGTCGCTGATTCTGTAGAGTCTGCCTATACTCACTTAATCCTCCCGAAGTACTGCCAGATTATTTCGGTGCATTATCCAAGGGTAGATAGTCTACATATCAAGAGACTGGGTAGATGGGAGTCTATTCAGGTAGTGGAGAGATACACTAGGTCAGTGAGGTTTTAAGATAGCTTAAGGCTCTATTCTGCCAACTATCCCGGAGACGATTTGCCTTGCGCATTCTTTGCCTGCTGACCTTTGCAATTCATACATAAGCTTGCTTGTGGAAGTGCTTCCAATCGCTCTGGGTCGATAGGTTGACCGCAATTATCACACAAGCCGTAAGTTGCTTCTTCAAATTTATGTAGGGCATGCTCGACACCAGCTAATTGCTCTCTTATACGCTTCTCTAAGGCTGATAGCTTCTCTAATTCCAGGGTCTCTGCCGCTTTCTCCGCCATTTCACTAAAAGGACTACCATCTCGCCTCTCCTGTGTGGTATTAGCACTAGCTTTTAGTTGCTCCGACTCCTCAATTAGGCGCCCCCGCTCACTCTTCAAACGCGAACGAAGCCTTTTGAAATCAGTTGTCATTCTCCCTTCCATTACTTACCGAGTCTGAGATGGGTCATCTCTGTTTTCCTTGCCCCGCCTCTTAAATACCACTCCTGATATCTATAATATCTGCTCTAACTCTTGCCTATCCTGAACATCTTAGTCCCACATTTTGGACATACACCCTGAGTTGCTGGCCTCCCGTTCTTCATAGTTATAGATTTGGCATCCTTCATTTCCCTTTTGGCCTTGCATTTCATACAATATGCTTGCATTAGAATACCTCCTTTTTGGTATGGAGAATAGACCAT
>JAUXAH010000667.1 GCA_030614945.1 Phycisphaerae bacterium | reverse complement strand
TTTCTTGTAGGCAAATTTCGTCTTCTCAAAAAGGTTCATACAACATTGATCACATATTTCCCAGTAATTAAATTCATTAACCCAATTTTCCATCTGTTCTTCGGTAACCATATCTAAGTCATCAATCATGCTGGCCAGTATCCTAGTTTCACGAATGTCTGTAATCCAGAGCTGTTGGGCGAGTTTATGGCTTATCCCTATTTCTTTAGCTATTTTTCTTAGACTTGGGATTGATGCTCCATAAGTATTTTCAGGGGTAATTCCGTATCTGGCCATACCAACAATTGCTTCAGGGTTAGATAATGATTTTAACTTTTTAATAACTTTTTCATATTTCATCATTTAATTTAACTCTCTTAAAAATAATCCATCTAAATAGACACATCCTATTTTCCTAAGAAAAATAGGATGTGTCCCTATTTTTTAAATGGACGGCCACCCTCTTTTAGTTAAGGTTGCCGCTCGAGTTAGTTTAGCTTCTCTTATTCCCAGGGACCGACGATACCGTCCACTGCCCAGTCCATAGTAGTTAGTTCAAACATCGACATACGTAAGCCCTCCGGAACTTTCAGGTTTCCGTCGCGGTCGTAGATCGGCCCATTAAATGGATCGAAGACCATCGACGGATCGGCCATCTGCTCCAGTCGTTTCATAACCAGATCGTAAATGCTGATCATCCCCAGGACGGGATCATCGAGGTGGATCTCTTTTAGTTCGTCCTCATGGACGGGATTTATCAGCATCCCAGGCGTGGCTCCGATCGCCACTGCCTTTTCCTTCAGCAGCCACCTGTAGTCAACCTCAGCAAGGTTATGGGCAGTATATGCACCGGCGTAGATCTTGGCCAGGAAGTCAAGGTAGATCTCCTCCCAGTGCGCGATCTGTCCGGAGACAACATGTTCGGGGCCGAACTGATACATCGGGGAGTAATGCCCAAAGGACGGGAAGCCGCTTTCCGCAGCGACCTGTACGACTGTCGGTGAATCCTCGGTAAACGCAAACACGTCGCATCCGTCAGCGATCAACGCCTCTGTAGCCTCCTTGGCCGCTGTGGGGCTGAACCACTCATATATCCAGCGTATATGCACCTCGGCCTTGGGTTTGGCCTCTCGTACACCCACTGCAAACGCACCCATGTGGCGCTTTAGTTCGGGAATT
>JAUXAH010000481.1 GCA_030614945.1 Phycisphaerae bacterium | reverse complement strand
CGAAGCAATCTCGGCCATTCGCAAGTCAGAGATTGCCGCGCCCTCACTTCGTTCGGGCTCGCAATGACATTTTGATATTGTTTCGTACTTCGTATTTCGTGCTTCACGATTTCGCTTTGCGGAACCGGGGCATATACTTTTCTATGAGTTTGATATCAATACGCTTTAGCTCGACGTTTTCGAACATACTGAGCAGCTCCCAGCCGAGGTCGAGAGTCGTTTCGACCGAGCGATTTTCATAATAATCCTGTGAGACGTATCTGGTCTCAAATTCATCGGCGAATGTCATATATTTCTTGTCTTCTTCCGACAGTGCGGCTTCGCCCATAATGGTTGCCAGCTCCTGTGCTTCTTTGCCGCGGGCATAGGCAGCGTAAAGCTGGTTATAAAGGTCGGCGTGGTCTTCGCGGGTCTTGCCTTCGCCGATGCCCTTATCTTTAAGCCGCGACAGAGACGGCAAGACATCGACCGGCGGCGAGATGGCCTTTCTGTGCAATGGACGGGACAGAATAATCTGGCCTTCAGTAATATAGCCGGTCAGGTCCGGTACCGGATGGGTCTTGTCATCCTCGGGCATTGTCAATACCGGCACCATTGTAATAGAGCCCTTTTTGCCTTTGATTCGCCCTGCCCTTTCGTAAACGGTCGCCAGGTCCGTGTAGAGGTATCCGGGATATCCTCGTCGGCCCGGCACCTCTTTTCTCGCTGCGCTGATTTCCCGAAGCGCCTCGCAGTAGTTGGTCATATCATTTAAGATTACCAGAACGTGCATATCCAGGTCGTACGCTAAGTACTCGGCGGCGGTGAGTGCGAATCGCGGCGTGGCTATTCGTTCAATCGCGGGGTCGTTTGCGAGATTGACAAACATAACCGCCCGCTCAATGGCGCCGGTTTCGTACAGGTCGTCGATAAAGAATTGCGCCGCCTCAAACGTGATTCCCATTGCTGCAAATACAACCGCAAACTCCTCGCCCTTGCCCAGAATTGTTGCCTGGCGGGCAAGCTGCGCGGTTATCGCGTCGTGTGGCAGGCCTGCGCCTGAAAATATCGGCAGCTTCTGGCCTCGCACGAGTGGATTCAAGCCGTCGATTGTCGATATGCCCGTCTGGATAAATTCGTTCGGGTAATCGCGGGCGTATGGATTGATTGGGCTGCCGTTAATGTCCCGCCGCTGTTCCGGAATGATAGCGGGGGCATCGTCTTTTGGAAGCCCGAGCCCGCTGAAGACCCTGCCCAAGATGTCCGGCGAGACGGCCAGCTCCAGAGGCCTGGCTAAAAACCGAACCGTGCTCTTACTGACATCGATGCCGCGAGTTCCCTCGAAGACCTGGACGAGCACTTTATCGTTTTCGACCTGTAGAATCTGGCCGTGACGTATCGAGCCGTCGCCCAGCTCAATATCGACAATGTGCCCGTATTTGGCCTCATCGACCATCTCGACCAGCATCAACGGACCGGAAATATTCGCAACCGTTTGATATTCTTTCAGCATCCAAAACCCCTATTCTGGTTAATTGGTTAATTAGTCGGGTTTGGTGGGCTGAAGCCCACCCTACAATCTGACAAATATAGCGTTTAGAGATTTCCGTTTTTCAGTCGTATAAATCCGAAATCCGAATCCGTCCCGTCTGAAGCCGGGCCGGACCGGGACGGCATCGAAATCTCCATCCTCCGAAGTAGAACTTCTACGGAGGACGGGCGAAACAAATTCAAATGACAAAAATTCAAAATTCTAAACTGACACAAAGTGTCATTGCGAGGAGCGAAGCGACGAAGCAATCTCAAGATTGCCACGCCCTCACTTCGTTCGGGCTCGCAATGACATTTTGATATTGTTTCGGGTTTCGGATTTGCCCTTAGTGTTTCATATCTC
>JAUXAH010000446.1 GCA_030614945.1 Phycisphaerae bacterium | reverse complement strand
CATAGGGTCGCTTCGCCAGGCACCCGGAGGCCTGTCCTTTCCAGAGGCCACCTGCTGCTCGAGGATCTTCTCGAAGCCAGGGAAGTGAGCGGCTGCCCACTCGAGATCCTTCACCTGGGTGATGTTGACGAGGCTCTGGATTTCCTGCATGATGATTGCGCGATCCTGCGGATCCGTAGTTTTGTAGTACGCGTACACCACCGGCGCGGTCGATCGCTTGGGCACGATGATGAACTCGTTATCATTAGTCACGTAGCAGGCATGTCGGGCGAGGGTGCAGTTTTCTTCTACCCACTTCACGAACTCGTTCCTGGTCTCAAACACTAGCCTCATGTCCTATCCCCTCGGCTGGATTTCCACTTCAACCCTACCTATTTGGATCTTGCTCCCGTGCTTGGCCGCGAAGAGGAGCTCGGCGATGAAACGGTCTACGTACGCGCTGATGTTGATACGCTTGACCTTGAGCTCCTCGATTGTCTCGTGGGTCAGGCTCAACGTCACCGCTCGCTTAACCATATTTGGCACCGTACCATCGGGCGGCAATCTTGCCGAGGGCCTTGACCTGGGCCTCAAACTTAGGGCGCCGATCACCATGCCGGCGCTGGCAGAGCTCGCGGACCTCGGCGATAAAACGATTGACTTCGCTCACTCTCCACACCTACGCATACGTATGTACTGAACTCCCCTATTTAAATCCTCCCTATGTACGTATTGAAGGTGAAAAGATGGTAAAACGAGCCGTGACTCTGCTGCTAACCCATGAGATAGTTGAGGATTTGAAACGCCGGCGTATCAATATCTCAGCGCACGTTGATTTCTTCTTGGCCGAGCTCGTGTTCGCAATCGAGCATGGGACAACAATCCGGATAGGCCGGAAGAAAGCCAAGCCAGTCCTGAAGGGTCTGGGGCCGGCTTTTGGCGTTTAGCCCCGGGAGAAACGTGCAGATTAGGCCGTCCAGGCCTTTTCTTTAAAGATACGCTGGCCTTCAGGTTCACCTATTTGGCGGGCTGGGCGGTCGCATGTGGTATTCCCGGGAGCAGGCCCACGCCGCGCTCGTGGGTATGAAGAGGCACTAAACCCCTCCCTGCCAATTATTTGCTCAACGCGGTTCAAATGCCGCCCGAGCCATTCGCCTCACTTCCCTCATGCCTTCACCAGCTTCAGGCCGTCCGGGTCCTTCTCTCTAAAGATACGCTGACCGATTTTCACGAAGCGAATTGCGAGGAGGTGACCTTTCAGCCAGATGGGGTGCAAGTCATCGCGGGACACACATGCTTCACGCAAAATTTCCTCCTCAACGTCATCGGGGCTAGGGTATAACCTTATTTCCAAAATCATCCCGACTGCCGCCTCGCCGTTGTAGCCCTGCCTGAATTCGATCAAGAGTTCTGATGGGGATGGGATTGTCGAAGTTTTTTTGAGCTTATCCAAGTCGAATCCTAGTTTTTTCGATATCTGATATGCCACGGGACTTTTAGTGTGCCTGAACTCCCAAGTTTTTCTCCCCGCTTTAATCAGGTCGAACCACCTGCCTCTGAGCGGGCAAAATATTCTATCATGCGTCGTGGCCATTCCACCATCTCGCCCAGATCCTCATTTTACTCAGCCCGGGCCTTCTTGTTAGCGAAGGGGTGCACCTCTCGGACCTTGTGCTCAGTCTCCTCGCGGTCGATCTGAATGTAGTGGTGGACCATCGACGGGGTCTTCCAGCCTACGAGCTTCGTGAGCTCGGTCTCACTCACGCCTCTCCGGTGGAGCCAGGTCACGTAACCCCTCCGAATCGCGTGCCACCCGAGGCCCTTTCGGTACATTTCCGCGCGGTGTAGGGTCCGGTAGATCGCTTGCTCGAGGCCCCGGACCTTCCAGGGCTTGCCGTTGTTGTTCACCAGGAGCTCCTCGTACCCATCGCTCCGGTCCTTCAGGTGCCGGTCGATCATGTCGCAGGTCTCGTCGTCGAGCTCGCGCCACCCGCTCAGGCCATGCTTGACCACGTGGACGTAGATCTTCGGCCTCCGGTACTCGGACCGCCGGAAA
>JAUXAH010000350.1 GCA_030614945.1 Phycisphaerae bacterium | reverse complement strand
AATAAAAAGAAAAAGGTGGGGGATTAACCCCCATTGGCGGTCGTTGGCTTACGCTGCCTCGTCAAGGTCTCCCTTTATCACGTAGTTGTCTGCGAGATCCCTTGTGTTGGCTGCGTTTGTGCCAGCTATTATCAGCGCCTTCTTGCCTGTGACGAATGCGTCCTCAACAACCTTCACGACACCCTTTGTTGGGTACTGTGCAACGAACTCGTTGTAACAGTCTCCGGATGCGGTTGACATGTTCAAAAGCTGCGCCACCAGAGTATTGACACAAGGACCTCCTATCAGTATAAGGTCAGAGGTCGGTGTGGCAAGTATCTCTGAAGCGAACTTTGCAACTGCGTTTGTTATCGGGACTGCCTCTTGGTATGTTGTTCCTGCTGCTGCCTCTGTTGTTGAAAAGCTCGGGTCAGCACCGAACGCTACTGTAGCAATTGCCTGTGTGTCAGGGTAGGTTACTGTTGCTTTGCCCTGCTCATAGGTGTAGGTTGTTACAAAGGTTCCGTACCTGTCAATTTCATCAGTGTAGTAGGTATCGCTGACACGGACATTGTCTTCATATTTGGTTCCAGCTGTGAATGTCACGGTAGAGCTTATATCCATTTTTATTGGGTCTGTTGTGCCTGATGCTGCAGTTTCAATGATGACGGCATCTCTCTTGTCTAAATCTGATGTGTCCTCGCCCTTTTCTTCGAGTATCAAGACTGCCGGATAACCGTCGTTTACAACAGCGCCGGATATGTTGGTTAATGAAACGTTGTCCTGGGCGAAGAAATATTTAACCCTGCCTGCTTCAAGGTATCTTCCTACCGAATCATTGAGGTAGCTGCTACCATCAGCGTCTATTGTAATGTTTCCTACACCTGCATCGCTGCCTGGTACCTGGTATGTTATTGTATCTGAAAGTTTCATTTCGTCTGCTGACATGTTGCCGACCAGTGCTACCAGTTCCCCATTTGCTCCCTTTATTACAGGGAAGAGCGATGTCTCGTCACCCGGGATGCCGAAATCAGCATTGTTGCCCCATGTGAAGTAGGCTAGGTAGGGTGCACCAGATGCAGTATCGTTTGTTGTTTCAACATAGTATTTCTGTCCGTCAACATAGAAGGTTCCGTTGCTGTATGCTGATGCCTCAAGGATTATTGTTACTATATCGCCGGAGAACTGGTCTGTAAGCTCCACTTCTGCTGTGCTTTCGCCAAGGTCGTCTATATTTGTCATTTGGTAGAAATGTGAGAAGTCTGGTGTCCTGGAAAGCACTACAAATTCATTTTCCCTTACCATAGCATTCTCAAGTACATGGATCTCATAGTCGTTTGCATCTCCAAATACTACTTCAGTTGTTGCTGTGTCACTATCATTGTCATGGGCAAAGGTTATTGTTGCTTCATGACCCCTGTAGTCTGTCATTGTAAGCTGTGCCGCAAGGCTGCCGGAAGGCTCGATTGTAATTGTGCTCCTTGCGGCTGAGTCTGTTGCAGGGCTCATGCCGCCGAACCCTACCTTGAATGTCTTGAAAACGGGGTCTGTGTATGTCTCGCCGATGCCTATGTAGTCGTCTGATGCGTCCTGTGCTGCCACTGCTATCCCTAACTTTGAGATTCCTGTAGTACTTCCTGAAATCTGAACATCTGTGTTGTCTACTGATGTTAAATCCTGGCCAAGCTTTGCCTTTTTGTCATCTTCCAGTTTTATCTTTTCGGTTCCGAGGCTCACTATGACCTTGCTGACTGAACCTGTCTTTCCTGAGTAAAGGATGTCCTTTATGTACAGGTTCAATCCGCCGACAACATCAGAAGCACCATCTGCCAGGCTGCTGGATGTTTCCTCGTTTACCTTGAGCAGTGTACTGGTTGATGCAATGAAGGTTGCCTCAATAGTGTAGTCTGTTCCGCCGATGTTCACTGTTATGGGCGTGTCTTCGTCCAGGGTTTTTGTTATCCCTGCGCCGAACAGTTCCAATATAAGATTGCTGCCGCTGATGCCTATGCACTTTGAGCCGCTGGTTATTGTGTAGGTACTCCCGAAGAGGTTCAGGGTCTTGCCCTGAACGTTTGATGAATCGGATACGTTAAGCGGCTTGTTGAACACGACCGTTGCTGTATAGACCGGAGTGGTTTTATCGACCCCCATATCAACGTACATTGTTGGATCCATACTCTGGCTACTCTTCCCATATGCTACTGTTCTAGTGCCTAAATCTATGTATTGGTCATAACTGTATGTTGTTCCTGACACGGTTACTGAACTAGAGGCAAGTACCGTTGGAAGGTCGCTCTTTGTAAGACTTGAAAGAGCCTTATTGAGCCCGTCTCCAAGATACAGTTTTTTATTGGTTGTTGAGATGTCAACACCATCGCTCACCGCCATGCCCTCGCTCACTGCTGCGCAGGTGCCTGTCTTGGTTGCGTAGCCTGCCATTGCCGCTGCAACGTCTGCTGCAGCGATTGTGTCCTCTGCCTTTGCTGCCGCAGATGCCGCTGTTGCCAGGGCTCCTGCAGTAGTGTCTCCTACCACAATGACTGGGGATGAAAGTGTGCTGTCGCTTACTGTCACAAAATCTTCTAGGGTTGTTACTGCGAATGCGCCGAATGCTAGCGTAGCCCCTGCCATTAAGGCAGCAAGACCACCTGCTAGTATTCTTTTGATTTCCATTTTTAATCCTCCGTTTTTATATTTGTGCCCCTTGC
>JAUXAH010000203.1 GCA_030614945.1 Phycisphaerae bacterium | reverse complement strand
TGGGAAAAGGCACCGTCGGTCTTAAAGAGAATTGAGGCCGCCAAAAAAGTTTTTGATGCTGGCTATGAGGTGAGGATTAGAATTGACCCTATGGTGCCTGTGAAAAATTGGCAAGAGCACTACTTGGAATTACTCGATATTTTATTTGATAATTTTATGCCTGAAAGAATAACTTTGGGTTCATTACGAGGGCTTCAAAGTACTATTAACGGGTGTACAGATAAAAGTTGGGTAAAATACTTAGGGGAATCTTCTAATTGGGGTAAGAAAATTGATTTTAAAACCAGATACATGATTTATTTAACAATACTTAATCAATTGAAAAGTAAATATGGTTTCAATAAAGTAGCCTTGTGCAAAGAAACGGTAGAAATGTGGAACGCTCTGAAGATGGATTATAAAAAGATAAGGTGTAATTGCATATGGTAAATGGCTTTGCCGATAATAGAGTTTGACCCCGAAATAAATTGGGGGAATAAATAGATACACAGGATAAAACGTGGGGGGGCGGTTGCAATTGACGATTTACTCCGTCAAACAGACGCCGGATCTTCGAGATTGACGATTTTGGATTGCGGATAACGTCGCCGTGCCGGCGACGGCTAAACGTGCAATGGGGGAAGTGGGGCATGATTCTTGCGGGGCAAGGGGTTAGTGAATTAGCGAATTAGAGGATTGGTTAATTGGTTGCTTGGGTCCCCTGTTGCGTGGCCGCGGGATAAGCTTCTCGGGGATGACATTTCAATTGACGATACCCGCTTTCGCGGGCACAAGTTTATGGTTGATTCCGCAAACCGGCGGATTTGGAGTAGGGGGGCCTTTTTAATTGATTCCGTCTAAAGCCGGATCTTCGATATTGATTACTGATTATTGATTATTTAATTTGATGGGAATTGGGGGGCAAAGGAAAAAGTCTCTAACGAGGACAGCGTTTTTTGTCGATAAAATTGAGACCCCGTTAGAGACACAAAGGAAAAAGTCTCCAACAGGGCAGGCTAAAGAAAAAAAGTTAGCCCGATAAACGAACATCAGCTTAATTTAAGACATATTAAAGAATAGCCGTTTCCAGCCCTAAAAAGCGGGATTCGGTGTGTGTTTCTAATTGTTTGACAAATGAGCTGATTGTGGTATAATGTAATATAAAGGAAAGAAGCCACAGAGAACACAGAGGTGCACAGAGAGTAAACACTGTGGCAAAAATATACAATGAAAAAGAGGCAAGTTTCTAACGGGGTAGAAGATGTTTGAGCGTTTTACAGACCGTGCACGTAAGGTTATGGCGCTGGCCAACCAGGAGGCGCAGCGATTCAACCACGAATACATAGGGACCGAACACGTTCTTTTAGGGCTGGTCAAAGAAGGCAGCGGAGTTGGCGCCACGGTCCTGAAGAACCTGGAGGTGGATATAAAGAAGCTGCGTCTGGAGGTGGAAAAACTGGTCAAGAGCGGACCCGATATGGTAACAATGGGCAAACTGCCTCAGACTCCGCGAGCCAAGAAGGTCATCGAGTATGCGATTGAAGAGGCCCGGTCGCTCAACCATAATTATGTTGGGACGGAACATATCCTGCTGGGTCTGCTGCGAGAGAGCGAAGGTATAGCAGCTCAGGTTCTTATGAATCTGGGTTTGAAGCTCGAGGATGTGCGTCAGGAGGTGCTGAATCTGCTGGGAGCGGGGGTGGACGACGGTCCTGCCGGCCTTGGAATGAAGATGGGTGGTCCGGCGATGGCCCGAAAGCCAAAGAGCAAGACGCCGGCACTGGACAGCTTCGGCAGAGACCTTACCGAATTAGCGGCCAGCGGCGAACTTGACCCGGTAATCGGCAGAAAAACGGAGATCGAGCGATTGATACAGATACTCTGCAGGCGCACGAAAAATAATCCGGTCCTATTGGGCGAAGCAGGTGTCGGCAAGACCGCTATCGTCGAGGGTCTCAGCCAGCAGATAGTCAACAAGCAAGTGCCCGAACTGCTCAAGGACAACCGAATTGTGGTGCTTGACCTGGCGATGATGGTAGCCGGGACAAAATATCGCGGGCAGTTCGAGGAGCGAATAAAGGCCGTCATTAACGAGGTCAGAAGGGCAAAGAACGTTGTTTTATTCATTGATGAGCTTCATACACTGGTCGGAGCCGGCGGAGCCGAAGGCGCTATCGATGCATCAAATGTGCTCAAGCCCGCCCTTGCCAGAGGAGAGGTGCAATGTATCGGTGCCACCACGATGGACGAGTATAGAAAGCACATCGAGAAAGACGGTGCGCTTGAGCGGCGGTTCCAGACAATAATTGTTGACCCGCCTACAAAGGATGAGACTCTGGATATTCTTAGAGGGCTTCAGGACCGCTACGAGGCGCACCACAAGGTCCGGTTTACCGACGAGGCACTTTTCCAGGCGGTAGAGCTGTCGACCAGATACATCACCGGCAGGTGCCTGCCCGACAAGGCAATAGATGTGGTCGATGAATCCGGTGCGAGAGTTCGGCTTAAGAATATGACTCCCCCGCCGGATTTAGCCAGGATAGAAGAAAAGATTGAAAAACTGCAAAAGGAAAAAGATGAGGCGGTTAGAAACGCTGACTACGAGCAGGCGGCGGCATTGAGGGACGAAGCGCAGCAGCTTCTGGATGAGAAGACGCAACTGCAGAAAAAATGGTACGAGGAGAATAAAGAGAAAACCGGCGTAGTGGACACCGAGACTATTGCAGAGGTCGTCAGCAAGATGACGGGTGTTCCGCTGACGAGACTGGAGAAGAAGGAAACCCAGAGGCTGCTCGAGCTCGAAACCGAGCTGCATAAGCTGGTTGTTTCGCAGGATGAGGCGATCACCGCTGTGGCGAAAGCCGTGAGGCGGAGCAGAAGCGGGCTGAAGGACCCGAATCGTCCGATGGGGTGCTTTATATTCCTGGGTCCCAGCGGTGTGGGAAAGACGCTGCTGGCCCGAGCCCTGGCGGAGTTTATGTTCAGCGATAAGAATTCCCTTATCCAGCTGGATATGAGCGAGTTTATGGAGAAGCACAATGTGAGCCGATTGGTAGGCGCTCCTCCCGGGTATGTGGGTTACGAAGAAGGCGGACAATTGACCGAAAGGATTAGACGGCGGCCCTACGCAGTGCTGCTTCTGGACGAAATAGAAAAGGCACATCCGGACGTTTACAATATACTCCTCCAGATTATGGACGAGGGCAGGTTGACCGACAGCTTCGGACGAAGTATCGACTTCAAGAACGTCGTTCTTATTATGACGAGTAACATCGGCGCCGATTTGATTAAGAGCCAGTCCGGCTTTGGCTTCGGCAAGAAGGGGCCTGAAGCGAACTATGAGAAAATGAAAGAGATTCTTCAAAAAGAGGTGGAGCGTCAGTTCAGGCCTGAGTTTTTAAATCGAATTGATGACACAATAGTCTTCAGGGCATTAACGAGAGAAGATTTGAAAACTATCGTTGACTACGAGCTTGCGAAGGTGTTCAAGCGGCTGACGGAGCACGGCTTGAAACTGGAACTGACCGGCCAGGCCAAGGAATTTCTCATCGACAAAGGTTACAATCCTGAATTTGGGGCCAGGCCTTTGCGAAGAGCAATCGAGCACTATATAGAAGACCCGCTTTCGGAGGCTGTGCTGGCCGGCAAATTCAAAAACAAAAACCTTATAAAGATTGATGTGCAGGACGAAGAGCACCTGAAACTTGAAGGCCTTAAGGTAAAGTCCGCCCCTGCCGACGACAAGCAGGACAAGGAAGGCGAGCCCGCCGTCGCAAAATCAGAGTAGCAGGGGCGCATCTCGCTTTATGCGTGCTACTGCTGCAGCATTTCGATTTCCGAGCGCCCTGCTTCGGTTTCTTCAGGACTTTGCTGCCGGGCTAACAGTGTCTCGAATTCCTGCTTGCCCATCCACTCTACGCGTCCATTGTCACTTAGCACTGCGCCAAGTCTTAATATGATATAACCTTTGCCGACGAGTCTAAAACGGTAATTTCTTTCGGCGTAAGCTAAAATCTCATCCGGGGTTGATTCAAAGGTGATCCACCTGGCTCTATACTGCAAGTTGCCGAGCCGAACGTTCCCCGGCAGAGTTTCTCTCTGCGCGTCGACCCAGGATTTGGGGGGCACTGAGCCGTGCCCCTCTCGGTACTGCTTGACCCTTTGGCGGAGCTCCTCCATTGCCCGGATAGCTTCTGAACGGTTGACCCAATCCTTGAAATTAATCATTGCCACGACCGCAATAGCCGTGATAACTATTACGGTCATAAAATCTACTAATATGGCTCTTTGTCGTTTGTTCATAATTCAGGTTATCAGGGTATCAGGGTATCATGGTATCAGGGTATCAGGGTATCAGGGTATCAGGGTATCAGTCAGTGGGCACAAGGTTACCAGGATATCAGGGCAAACTCACCTGATATCGTGATGTTGTGATATCCTGCAGCCTGATGTCCTGATATTCTGTTCTCCTTTCTTTGTTCGCTTTAGGTTTGCATTTCCGGTTTGAACCCCGCCTTTCAGTCCCACCGGGCGACCGAGAC
>JAUXAH010000230.1 GCA_030614945.1 Phycisphaerae bacterium | reverse complement strand
GTTGTTTTTGGCTTTTTCAAAAACAAGGCCAAGCTGCTGCTGGTCAATCGTGGAAATGAGCCGTTCAAAGGCAAATGGTCTTTGCCCGGCGGCTTCGTGGAGATTGGAGAGGGGCTTGAAGATGCTGTGGGCCGGGAATTGGCGGAAGAGACGGGACTGGTAAATGTAGCCCTGGAACAGATGCGTACCTACGGTAATGTAGGTCGAGACCCGAGGGGCAGACAGATTACAATAGTATATATGGGCATTGCGACAGAAGGACTGAATAAGATAAAAGCCGGCGACGACGCAGCAGAGGCGCGATGGTTCGATATAGAGAAATTGCCGAAAGATATGGCATTTGACCATAATGAGGTGGTCAGGTTTGCGATAGGGAAGTTAAAAAGAAAAAGAATTTATCGGTTGAACGTTGGAAGCAGGCAAAGAAAGAACCCCGCGTAAAACGCGGGGCTAAATACTCTGGATTCCTGCTCCGTCTAAAGCCGGATCTTCGATTTCGCAGGAATGACAAAGGAGTGTCGCCGTGCCGGCGACGGTTAAACTAAGAAACGTTTGGGTTTTTTTTGAGCTGCTTGTTGAACATACGCAGTTGTATGTCAATGGCACTGAGGGCCCAATCAATGTAGTGAAGTTTGTGTGCGGGACGGCGGTGCATTTCATTCATTAAGCCATTCTGGACGGTATCCAAAAATTTGCTTATTGTTTGCGGGCTGATTTCCGCAGGCTCGGCAGCCCATTTTTTTAGGTCCTCGTACTGCCGTCGTAATTTTCTGCTGTCTCTTAATTGCTCTGCACTTAAATAATCGGCGGGGTTGTAGGCCAACTGGAGGCCTTTGAGGCACAAGATTAACGGTTCATAATTGGCTCTTTTTTCGAGACGGATAAATTTATACTGCTGGACATAGGTGGTTGCCTGTGCCGGTGGTTTGTCTGCAATTTCGTCTCCGCCCAGATACCATTTGCGTTTGCTTGTTCTGGCAAAGACGAGCTCTTCACCGTAGCCGTGTTGTGTTATCTCATCATAACCCATTCTTGAAACCCATAATCTTCCGGTGCCCTTTAGTTCGGGTCCGCCGCCGAGGACAAGCAGGCACTTGACAAAACCTAAAGGCAGAATTTTTTGCCTGCCTATCTGGTTTTTTCGAAGCTGAAAAGACAAATGCAAACTGTGTGGTCGGACGTCATAGAAATCGGCGATCTCGTGTATCAACTGATTAAGGAGCCAGGGGTCTGCGGTTGCGGGTCGCGACAGCTCTCCGGCGATGTTCAGTCTTCCCGGCGCAAGCTCGAGAAAGCCGGAGCGGCGTGCCTGGTCAGTTGAGCCGGTGTGGTCGTCGATATATCCGCCGAGTTTCCAGGACAAAACATCGAGGCGAAAATCACAGAAATACTTAAAGCCGTCGTATACCGGGTCAAACCTCTTTTGTATGCTTCTCTGTGGCTCAACGGCTGCGGGGCCGAGGTTGCTCAACTCGATTTCAATTCCGAGTGGTACGACGCCCGGCTGAAGATTCGAACGAATGCGTTCCAAGTGAGCGCGGGCAATACGAGTATGAAACATACTCTTTGCCGCGCGCACGGCGTACTTGACGTAGTCAATGAGGTCGTATCTGTCGTAGGGCATCGTTTGAAGACATTTTTCGACAATCAAATCAACCGTCCTGCTGTTTGCATTTATCATTTGCAAAGCGACAAGAAGACTAACCGAGCGCTTGAAATATCTCTCCGAGGTACGCATATGCTCAAGCTCAAATCGATATCGGGCCCGGATTCTTTCGTCGAGCTGATTGAGCAGGACCTGTTTTATAACTAAAGCCAAATAATTTTCGATGAACGGCCTGGCCTGTGGGTCGTCGTATAAATGCCTTATGCTCGGGCGCGGCCGGTCGAGCTCGTGCTCAAGATAATAATCGCTAACGGCATCGGTGTGATAATGGCTCATAACAAGGTCTCGTTCGGTGGTTGCAAGCAGCTCTCTGTCGGCCCGGCGTTCCAATTCGGCGTCTGCCGTTCGTTCGCCTGGTCGAGTGCGCCTTTTAATAAATTTTTCGATGCGTTTTCGCAGCCAAAGCTCGTGTATGAGATTGACGTGGAACCTGTCGCCGAACTGTTTTCTCATTGACTCGCGACTCGCCAGGTAAGCCTGTGCTTCGACGAGTCCATTTGCAGTGTTTACTTGCACGGTCTCCCTGCCGTAGCGTTTTCCTTCATACCTATCGACTTCGGCCATTGCCCAGGCAGGGACATCATAGATTACAAAGCCATCAATTCTTGAAGATGGCGCCGGAACTGCGTAGAAATAGACATTGTCGGGGCTGACTTTTCGATAGTTCGGGAGCAAGGCCGGTTCGGCAAAAAGAGTCTGTCCGCTAACTTTCGAGGGTTTTCTGGTAAAACTCAGGCCGCTGACCGATTGGAAGATTCTGCGGTCTCGCAGCGAGCCGTAGATGAACAGATTGACTTTTGCGTCGTTCATATCACTAACAAAATTCGAATATCGAATTTCGAAATTCGAAACAATATCGAATGACCAAAATTCAAATGACCGAAAATACAAAACAGTCTAGATATCAGGACACCAGGGTATCCGGATGCAGGATACCAGAACATCAGGGTACCAGGGGAAACCAACCTGATAGCTCTACTACAGGTATCCTGAGAACCTGATGCCCACTACCTGATAGCCTAATACCCTGATAACCTGGTAATGGTTTTGAAAATTTGAACATTAGAATTTTGTATTTGTTTCGGATTTCGCATTTCGAATTTCAGATTTTAATTTAAATAACTCTTTGAACGCCCGAAGAATTACTCGCAGGTTTGCTCCGGTTTGCGCGCCGGCCATTCGCGGGTAATGATGTACGCCTTTTTGAGTAACGGTATATCCTCTGCGGATAGCTCGAGCCAGAATTTCAGCATCAATCAAAGCTCCGGCACTTGAGAGCTTAATGTTATCGAAGATTTCCCTTTTGTATAATTTGAAGGCACAATCGATGTCGCGAATTTTCATACCGAACAGCAGGCAAACCAGCTTTGTCCAGCACCAGGCGTTGATTTTGCGTACAAGAGAGTCCTGACGGTTCAGCCGGTAGCAGCTAATAATATCATATTGGCTTATCAAGGGCATCAACGGCGGCATTTCGCCAATGTCGAACTGGCCGTCGCCGTCGGTGTAAAAGACAAGCTCTTTTGTCGCTGCATTAAACCCGGATTTCAAGGCGGCTCCGTACCCGAGATTAGCGGGATGGTGTACGACTTTTACCCTGCTGTTTCGAGCGGCAATTTCGTCGGCAATCCGGCCGGTGGCGTCGGAACTGCCGTCGTCAACGATAATTACTTCAAAATCAACGCCCGCCTTTTCCAGGACGGCGAGCGCCTGTTCGACGGTGCGGGTTACATTACCCTGTTCATTATAGCAAGGGAAAAAAACGCTGATAGAATTCGTCGCTCTTCGCTCGTTGGTCGTCGCTCGCCGGTTACCACCTTTTCCTTTTAAGCAACCGTTTTTGTTCACTTTTGTATTCTTTCATTTTGGCATTATATTGTTTTATTTCAGCGTTATATTTTTCTATTTCGCGGTTATAAAATTGCACAAGTTGAGCGTTTTTCTGCTTTTCGGCGATTTTTTTCTGACTTTCGGCGATTTTTTTCTGCTTATTGGCGATTGCCCGCAAATAACTGCCTGCATTCAATGCGGCCACGATTCTGTGGAAATATCCGTCCTTTTTGACCCAATCATTCTTATTCTTTGTGAATTCGTCAAAAAAATAATCTTCACAAAACTTTTTGATATCAGGTCTTAGCTCGGGGAATCTGCCCGCAACATATATTATTTTCTGCATTGGAGTCTGCGATTGGTTTGATTTGAAAGCTTCGATGGCCAAGCCAAGTGCCCGTTTCCTTTTGGTCTTATCATTGCCGGAAAACAAGAACAAATTATGGGCAAGGGTAAGGTTTTTGGAGAAATCATCAGGGTAAAGGGTTGTTTCATTTAATATTCCCTCAAAAAGTTTTTTGCCCTGAGGGGTTCTTACATCGACGAACAGTTTTTGCCTGTTATTAAAGAAAACAAGAAGCCAATAGGGATTATGTTCAAGGCCTTTTACGAAGTGATAGGAAGTTTTCTTAGGTTCAGTGTACGCTGCTGAGGGCATTAAGACGACCCAGACTTCGCGTTCTTTTAGCTGTT
>JAUXAH010000688.1 GCA_030614945.1 Phycisphaerae bacterium | reverse complement strand
CTCTTCCGTTCTCTTCAGCCGGATGTCCTTGAACTCAACCTTCGTCCCTTTGTCGTGGATCTGCAATCCGATGGCCCCCCGTTTCAAGCGTTCTCCCTCGACGTTGTCGATAAACTCAGATGCGATTTTGCCATTAATGAGGAATTGGCATTGGCGGCCACGGGCGATGATATGGATTTCGTTCCACTGACCTTTCCTGACATCTGCCGCCGTCAAAGCTCCGGAGATTCTGCTGTGATGTGGCTTTCCGTCTGCGTCGATAACGAGCCTCGTTCCGCGATCGCAAGGGTATTCCTTGCGTTTTGCAAAATGAAAGTCCCACGCGCCGAGTATCTGCGGTCCTATGCCCACGTGGCCAAGGTCGGCGTGATAACCTTCGAATGGACGCTTGCCCGTAACGTCGAGACGACTGCGAATTTCGACGCCGCTGTTGCCGTCGGCGCGCAGACGGTAGCTTAGTTTGAGTTCAAAGTCGGTGAGGTTGTTGTCCCGCCAAACGAGGTAGGATAACCGGTTCGTACTCCCGAGACCGACGATCACTCCGTTGCGTACCGACCAGTCGGACGCACTCTCCCTCGGAACGGCTCGCCAGCCCGAAAGGGTTTCGCCATCAAAGATGGGGGCAAAACCGTCTGCGTCTGTGGCCCGTTTCGGGAAAGTGGGGGCGACGGTGCGGCTCAGAATCTCGGGCACCGGGTCCCCGCCCTTCCGCGGTTCGGCCATCTTGGCCGTGTTTTTCACGGGCTGGAAGCCCGTGCCACTTCGGGAGCAGACGCACGCCAGGAGCAGGGCAACCGTCCCGAGTGCGAAAGATGCGTTTCTTAAGACTGTCTTTCGGAGGGTCGTCCTGTTCATGGGCCTTGTGGTTCCTTTCCGTTGGGTTTCTTTAACCAAGATGTCCATGCCGGCGGTTTACTCCTGCCGGGTTCGTAATCAGTTCTTTATCCGAGTTTGCCTACCGCGACTCCGTTTGTTGACATCGTAGGCGCAATGACACGTGCCGTTAGCAGCGATGTCGGCTTGCGACTATGACTCGCCAAAGAGTGCCTTGATACCGGCGCTCCCATATCCGTAGGCCTTGTTTTTCAATGTAT
>JAUXAH010000370.1 GCA_030614945.1 Phycisphaerae bacterium | reverse complement strand
GCAGTATCGAGCATCGAGTAGCCAACAGAGCCGCGACCGTAAGGGAGCGGTTGGGAGCCTAATTAACCTATTTAACGAGTTAACCATTTGTTTCGAATTACGGGCGACGAGCGACGAGCGACGAATTATGGAAGGTAAAATTGCAGTCATTGGTGATACTGATTTTGTGATGCCGTTCTCGGCACTCGGAGTAGATACGTACTCGGTAGGCCGGACAGCCGGGGATATTACCGAAAGTGCCGAGAAAATAATCGCTGGAAGGTACGCTCTTATAGTCGTTGCCGAAAATATCGCCCCGGCGGTTGATGAAGTTTTTTCAGCTTGCGAGAATTTACCGACCCCTTGTATTGTGGTTGTGCCGTTCACCACCGAGTCCGAGGGCTTTGCAACGCAGGCCCTCGGAAAAGTGCTCAAGATGGCTACGGGTATAAATATTTTGCAAAACAGTTAAAAAGGATTAACCGCAGAGAACGCCGAGAGCGCAGAGAATATTGGTTAAATAGTTAAATAATTACCAATTACCAGTTACCAATCACTATATCATCTCTGCGAGCTCTGCGAACTCGGCGGTAAAAGAAAAAGGTTTTGACAATGAGTGAAACCAAAGAGGGCAGAATAGTCAAAGTTGCTGGGCCTGTTGTTGTGGCTGAAGGTATGACTGGTGCGCGAATGTACGACGTTGTTCGCGTCGGCAAATTGAACATCATAGGCGAAATCGTGGAATTGCACGGCGATTTGGCCTCGATTCAGGTCTATGAAGAGACCACAGGGCTGGGCCCCGGCGAACCGGTCGTTGATACAGAAGCGCCGCTGTCGGTCGAATTAGGGCCGGGACTGATTGAAAGTATTTACGACGGCATCCAGAGGCCCTTGCCCTTACTGGCAGAGGCCGAAGGTGAATTTATGAGCAGGGGCAGTGCGATGCCGGGCCTGAATAGGGAAAAGAAATGGCGCTTTAAACCCACCGTTGAAAGCGGAGCAGAGGTTGGCCCGGGCGACATAATAGGCGAGGTACAGGAAAGCTCACTGGTTAATCACAGGATTATGGTGCCGGCCGATGTAAAAGGAAAGATAGAGAAAATAGGAGAAGGTGACTACACCGTTGATGAAACAGTGGCGATTGTGGCTGCTGAAGACGGCCGGAAAAGCGAAATAAAACTGATGCAGAAATGGCCTGTCCGCAATGCCAGGCAGGTAAAGAGTCGCCTTGTACCAAACAAAATCCTCGTTACCGGCCAGCGTGTTATTGACTCGTTCTTCCCCGTTACAAAGGGCGGGACGGCTTGTGTGCCGGGGCCGTTTGGGACAGGAAAAACAGTTGTTCAACATCAGTTGGCCAAATGGGTTGACGCGGAGATTGTCGTTTATGTCGGCTGTGGCGAACGCGGCAATGAGATGACGGATGTTTTAACGGAGTTTCCGGAATTGAAAGACCCGTATTCCGGCGAGCCATTGATGAAACGTTCGGTACTCATTGCAAACACATCGAATATGCCCGTGGCCGCAAGAGAGGCCTCGGTCTATACCGGTATTACCATAGCCGAGTATTTCCGCGATATGGGTTTTACCGTAGCATTGATGGCCGACAGCACCAGCCGATGGGCTGAAGCGATGCGGGAAATCTCCACCCGTCTCGAGGAGATGCCCGCCGAGGAGGGTTATCCTGCGTACCTGGCCGCCCGGATTGCAGCGTTCTATGAAAGGGCCGGCCGGGTACAGTGTATCGGCAGTCCGCAGCGCGAGGGCGCCTTATCGATTATCGGTGCGGTAAGCCCGCCGGGCGGCGATTTGTCGGATTCGGTTGTGCAGGCCACACTGCACGTCGTCAAGGTGTTCTGGTCACTGCAGGGAAGGCTTGCTTACCAGAGGCACTTTCCCGCCATTGATTGGCTGACATCCTATTCCTTCTATAAGGAATCTTTGAAAGCCTCCTTTGAAGATAAAGACCAGGGCAGGGAAATGGAGGAATTGACTGTCAAGGCAATGGGCCTGTTAGAACAGGAAGCGGAGCTTCTTGAGATTGTTCGGCTGGTGGGAGCCGAGGCTTTATCGCCGCAAGACAGGTTGGCGCTTGAGACAGCCAGGTCAATTCGCGAAGACTTCCTGCACCAGAATGCTTTCCACGAGGTCGATACCCATACATCGATGCCCAAGCAGTACGAAATGTTAAAAACCGTCCTGCACTTCCACAGGCAGGCTCTTGCGGCCATTGAAGCTGAAGTCGAAACCGCTCAGATTTTCAAGTTGGCTGTGCGCGAGGAAATCGCAAGGGCGAAATATATCCCGCAAAGCGATATAACCAAAATTGCCGCAATAAGGCAAAAAATTGACGAGCAGATGAAACAACTGCGGACTTCAGTGGCCGCTTGAATAGAGTGAAGAGTATTGGGAGATACGAGATATGAAACACTAAGGGCAAATCCGAAACCCGAAACAATATCAAAATGTCATTGCGAGCCCGAACGAAGTGAGGGCGTGGCAATCTTGAGATTGCTTCGTCGCTTCGCTCCTCGCAATGACACTTTGTGTCAGTTTAG
>JAUXAH010000094.1 GCA_030614945.1 Phycisphaerae bacterium | reverse complement strand
TTACTGCCTATCACAAAGGCCCTGAAAAAAGCCGGCAACAAAATCATCAGCATACTCGGAGCACGAAGCAGGGATTTGCTTATTCTCGAAGATGAATTCGACCGCATAAGTGACGAGCTGATAGTCACAACCGATGACGGTTCATACGGCCGAAAGGCCCTGGTAACCGGACCGCTAAAAGAACTCTGTCAACGCGGCCAAAAGCCGGACCAGGTCTTTGCAATCGGCCCGGCAATAATGATGAAGTTCTGCTGCGAGGTTACAAGGCAATTTAACATTCCTACACAGGTCTCGCTAAACACCATTATGGTTGATGCTACCGGTATGTGTGGTGGCTGCCGCGTCGAAATCGAAGGCAAACCCAAATTCGTCTGTGTTGACGGCCCGGAGTTTGACGGACATAAAGTAAACTTCGACTTGATGATGAAAAGATTGGATGCCTACAAAGACCAGGAAAAAAAGGCCTACGAACAGTATAAAAAACACAAGCTGGATGCTCGATGCCAGATACTCGATACTCGCAAAAGGAGAATCGAGCAACGAGAATCGAGCAACGAGAATCGAGAATCGAGAAAGCTTCTCCAGCAGCTTTTGCAAAAGCAAAAAACCGGCGAACTCAAACCCGCCGACAGATACAAAATCCCCCCGCAGGATATGCCCGAACAGGACCCCGTCAAAAGAACAGGCAACGTCAACGAAGTGGCGACCGGCTATACCGAAACCCACGCCCGGCTGGAAGCTATGCGCTGTCTCCAGTGCAAAAAAGCCCCTTGTATCAAGGGCTGTCCGGTCCGGATAAGGATACAGGATTTTATAGCTGCCATTGCGGATGGGGACTTCAAGAAAGCGCTTGACATCATCAAAGAAAACTCACTCCTGCCCGCCGTCTGTGGCCGAGTATGCCCGCAGGAAGTCCAGTGCCAGCAAGAATGCACCGTCGGCTTAAAATTCAAGGACACCAATAAGGCCGTTTCAATCGGCCGACTCGAAAGGTTCGTTGCCGACATCGACCAAAACAATAACGCCGTCCCGGCCGTAGCATCTGAGACGGGAACAAAAGTCGCGGTAATCGGCTCAGGCCCCGGAGGTATCGTCGCCGCAACAGATACCAGAAGAGCTGGCCACGATGTTACTATATTCGAGGCCTTCCATAAACCGGGCGGCGTGATGGTTTATGGAATCCCCGAATTTCGGCTCCCTAAAGCCATCGTCCGGAAGGAAATCGATGTCCTTACCAAAATGGGCGTCAAAATCGTCTGTAACTTCATCGTCGGCAGAACAAGGACCATAGAGCAATTGATGAAAGAAGACGGCTTCGATGCGGTTTATATCGGCGTCGGAGCAGGCCTGCCCAGCTTTATGGGTATCGAAGGTGAGTCCCTTGTTGGTGTATATAGTGCAAATGAATACCTCACTCGCGCAAATCTTATGAAGGCATACGACTTCGGCAAAGGTGCCGATACCCCAATCGCCCGCTCAAAGAAAGTCGCCGTCATTGGCGGCGGCAATGTCACTATGGACTCTGCCAGAACAGCCCTCAGACTCGGTGCCGAAAAGGTCTATCTTCTCTATCGCAGAACCGAAAAGGAAATGCCCGCTCGAGTTGAGGAAGTCCACCACGCAAAGGAAGAAGGCATCGAATTTCACATATTGCAAAGTCCAAAGCGGATAATCGGCGACCAGAACAACCACGTAACTGCTATCGAATGTCTAAAGTATCGCCTCGGTGAACTGGACGAATCCGGCCGACGCAGGCCCATCCCCATAGAAGGCTCGGAATTCCAGCTCGATGTTGACGCCGTAATTATAGCTATCGGCAATATTGCAAATCCGTTGATTCGCCAGGCCACACCAGGCCTTCAGTTCAACAAGTGGGGCAATATCATCGTCGATGAAAACTGCAAAACCTCATTGCAGGGCGTTTACGCAGGCGGGGACATCGTCCTCGGCGCCGCAACCGTGATCCTCGCAATGGGCCAGGGCCGTATCGCCGCCGCTGCCATAAACCAATACCTCGAAAAAAAGGCAGCTCCGGTGTCTTAGCCGGCAAAATCGTATTTCCAGAATAACCTCTTATCCACCGGGAAAAACAAATCATCTTCATATTTGACAATTTGCCGCGCTTTTAGTATTATTCGCGTTTTCGTAATTTTGGCAATCTTATAAGTGAATCCGAAGTAGCGAGTTGCGAGTATCGAGTATCGAGCATCGAGTCACGAATATGGAAATAAAGCCGTTCAAAGCATTTAGGTTCGACGCCGGCGTTGTCGGCGACGTGGGCAGCTGCATTGCTCCGCCTTACGATATTATCAGCCCCTCCCAGCAGCAGCAGCTCTACAAAAAAAGCGAATATAATATTGTGCGGATAATAAAAGGAAAAACGACTGCTTCTGATAACGCTGACAACAATCAGTACACACGGGCGGCCGACTACCTTGATACCTGGATAAGAAAAGGCGTCTTAAAACAGGACCGGGCCGAAGCCATTTATGCTTATGTGCAGGATTTCCAACTAAGCGGCTGTAATTTCCGTCGCAACAGCTTTGTTGCTTTAGCTAAGCTTGAGGAATTCGGCCCGCCCTGGCGGGTAAGACCTCACGAAGAAACCCTCGAAGAGCCCAAAATAGACCGCCTGAACCTCAAGAGGGCAACCGTTGCAAAGTTCGGTCTCGTTTTTATGCTCTATGAGGATGAGCAAAACGTCGCCGACAAAATCATTGAAGAAACCGCCAGCCAAAAACCGCTCATTGACTTTGTTGACGAGCAAGAAGTTCGGCACCGGCTCTTCGCAATAACCGCTGAAGAGAACATCGATGGAATCACGAAGATGATACTCGATAAGAGCTGCATCATAGCCGATGGCCATCATCGCTACGAGACGGCTCTAAACTACTACAAAGAAACGGGTAATCCTGCGGCGGTATATCAAATGACCGGCTTTGTCAATATCCGCCAGGATGGATTAACTATCCTCGCCACGCATCGGCTTGTCGGCAACCTCGAAGACTTCCACCTCGAAAAGTTAATCACTGCTCTGCGGGAAAACTTTGAAATTACTGAATATGCGTTTGATTCGACCCCTGCCAGGGCCGAGGTGAAGCAAAAGCTTTTCGCACAAATGAAGTCCGAGTGTGATAATGACAAAAACGTATTCGGGATTTACGGCGGTGACAATGCCTTCTACACGGCCGTGCTGAAGAACAAACAAGCAGTGGATTCTGCAGCCCCGGATATGAGCCGAACCTGGAGGTCGCTCGACGTTTCAGTGCTGCACAAATTGATTCTGGAAAAACTCCTGGGCATCAGCGAAGAAAAACTCGCAGGCGGCACAAACATCGAATATATAAAGGACGTCGGCAGCGCGGTCGACGAATCGATTGAGAAAGTCGATAGCGGCCAAAAACAAATTGTATTCTTTGTCAACCCGACAAAAATGCAGCAGATACAGATAGTCACTGCTGCCGGTGAAAAAATGCCGCAAAAGTCCACGTTCTTCTACCCGAAAATGTATACGGGCTTGACTATTAACAAATTGTAATCGAACTCCCCATTATTGTTATGAAAAATGAAAAACACTCCTGACCCTTTTTCCCCTATGGCAGGGAGTCCTCCTCTTGGACCAACGTCCAAATTCGTTTGAGAGGTAAATCCGCTTTTATATCTTCTGGAAAATGCTCATAATAACGTTGAACGGCTTTTACTACATCGCCTGCGTCCCAAAGACGAATTTCAAAAAACTGTCGTCTGGCTTCGGATAAGACAGACCTTTTGAAACCGCTCCAAGAAACGAACAGTCCTTGTTCTGCGCTAAAGTCTTTCATAATACCTTTTAATTCACGTAGCACACGTATATCTTGTTGTTGGCTGGTTGCCTTTACTTGCACACACAGACGCGGAGAATCAAAACCCATAGGTCCACGCCCAGCAATAATATCCACACCGCCATCAGGCCCGGGTGGTGAAACTTCCGTTTGATGTCCTTGAGCTTGCAAGATTGCGTCAGTAATGTCTGCTAGCCCATGGCCAGCAAATTTCTGGCCGATATACTTTAAAATCTGTGTGGTGGAGTACTCTTCTAGGTTAGGTGAAGCGACGCTATCTGATATATCATCACCAGTCTGGTCTGTGATTGCTGACATTTCTGATGGAGGACTTTTGCCTTCTAAAATCGCTTTAATGCGTTCCTCGGCATTATTGCGTCGGATACGACAAACGGTCATAAATGCCCCGAGCGAGTAAAGGATATCTTTATCAAAACGCTCACGGGGGATATCTTGGCTTATCCATTTGACGGATCGAGTATGCTTTGTTCCGTTAGGATTGTCTTGAAAATACTCATAATCACCAGTTACTTGTCCAAAGGCAATAACATCTTGGCCTTTCAGTGGTAATGCTACAAGGTCGCCCTTATTTATTCGTTTGGCAAAAGCCCACAGTTGACTAACATAGTTCATAATAGCCTTAGGTTTTGCTTCAGGGTATGCCTTGGCGCAACTTGATTCCATTGCCTCACGTGTGTTGAGACTCGATAAATCTGGCGTTTCATCCCATCCAATAACAACTCGATTACTATTTAATGCAAAATCTTGATTCTGGCCCCTTTTACCTGCACGAACTAACCAGATAGCCATGTCATCTCCTTTAAGCTCAAAATATGAATATTATGATTCTGTGGTACCCTTTATTGGAAAAAATGGGGCAGGAGCATTTTTGCTCCCTCTTTTCGCTTTGGTTTTTCTGTGTATTTACAACAAAGGTAAAGCTTCCCCCTCTCTTATGAAATCTACAACTAATGAAGAGGATTGTTGCCACTGTTTTAAAGACACGGCAACGATATCAAAGGCAAGCTCAAATTTTTCCACAAGCGCCCATTTTAATCCTTTGAGCATCTCTGCCTTTTGAAAAACATCTTTTTCGTTGAAGTCACGAGAGATTATAGCTATATCTAAATCGCTGTCCTTTGTATAATTACCCTTGGCGCAAGAACCGAAGACGATTATTCTATCAACTGTTATATTACGGTCTTTAAGGAAACTCTTTATTAACTCTGCCGCTTCTCTAACTGTCGCTTCAGCCATCCCAATGCCTCTCTCGATTTATCGAGTATATTTTTTGTTCTATCTTTGCTGTATTCTTTTATCAATTTTTCCAATTCTTCAGGATATCTTGTAGGAACACTAATATCATCGAGTGTTTCCAAAAACTCTTTTGTCGGTTCAGGCAAGTCCAAATGTGTACTTTGAGCAAGGTACACAAGGCTGTGAGCTTTGGGAGGATTTTTGCCGAGCTTCTTCGCATATAAAGCCTTAAGAGCTTTCTCGATTGACAGATGGCACATAAATACGCAATAAATATACCGCCCACTGTCCTGCATAGCTCCAGCGGTATCTATATCATATTCAGCCTGTCTGCTCCATTCCTGCGAACTTTTGATTTTATCCATTTTACTCTCCAGAACCATTTTATACCTATTGCTTTAAAGCATCAAGATTTTATTCAGCCGGATAACGCTTATAAATGGGAGGCATAGAAAGTTTTTTCTTTCAGAAACACGATATTTTTGTGGCTTATATTGGAGTTCTGGTGTAAAATCCCACTTTTAACCACAAGTAGTGCTCTGTTACCGGTGATTTAACAACCTGTCATTCCGCAGTTGATGCCGAGCGGCAATGACACAAACAAAGTAGTAGGTAGAAATGGTAGATTGGAAAAACCCGCCAAGGTTATTCATCCCAGGCCCGGTAAAGGTCAATCAAGACGTGCTCCAGCAGCTTGCACGACCTACACTGGCCCATCGCGGCAAAGAGTATGCTCAACTGCACGGCGAAACGACCGATATGCTCAAAAAAATCTTCTTTACCGGCCAAAACGTCTTTTTGTCCACGTCCTCGGCTTCAGGAATTTGGGAAGCCGCTATTCGCAACTGCGTCGGCTTTGATGAAACCGTCCTGGCTGCTTGCTGCGGCGCCTTCAGCGATAAATGGGCAACCGTGGCCGGAAATTGCGGCAGAAATGTCGAAGAGCTAAAAGTCGATTGGGGAAAACCCACTTTGCCTGAGGCGATTGACGAAAAACTCACAGCCGGTAAATATGCCGCCATTACTTTAATGTATAACGAGACGAGTACCGGCCTGACAAATCCCGTCTATGAAATCAGCAGGATGATGAAGCAAAAACATCCCGATGTCCTGGTCTTTGTCGATTCGGTCAGTGCGATGGTCGCCCTGCCTTTGCATTTCGACCAGCTTGGCTGGGATGTAACATTCGCCTCGGTCCAGAAGGCCTTTGCAATTCCGCCGGGCCTCACCGTTGCTCTCGTCAGCAGCCGGGCTTTGGAAAAAAGCAAAGATGTCCCCGGCCGGGGTTATTACTTCGACTTCCAGCTCTTTGCAAAGTCAGCAGCAAAAAACCAAACCCCCACTACGCCGAATATCCCCCACATTATGGCCCTGAATTACCAGTGCAAGAAGCTGCTCGTCGAAGGTATGGAAAACGTCTGGCAGCGACACAAAAAAATGGGCGAGTTCGTAAGGAATTGGGCAAAAGACAAATTTGCCTTGTTCTGTGATGAAAAATATGCCTCAAATACCCTCACAGCGGTCAAAAATACCCGCGGCATCAACGTCGCTGAAACGATTAATGCAATACAGGAAAAGCACAATACCATTTTTGGAAATGGCTACGGCAAGCTAAAAGAGAAAACTTTCCGAATCGCTCATATGGGCGATATCACCCTCGACGACATCAAAGAGCTCCTCGGCTGGCTCGATGACGAAATCGGATAAAACTATCACCTTTGTCATTCTGAGCGCAAAAAGCCTTTAGCCCTGAGCGAAGCCGAAGGGGAAGAATCTCGTCGTTGCGAGCATCGTGAGGCAATCTTTATATCACGACGTTACGTGGTAGCTGAATTCAAGCACCTGCGGATTAACCAGC
>JAUXAH010000576.1 GCA_030614945.1 Phycisphaerae bacterium | reverse complement strand
GCGCCCTGGTCGGTGAAGTCCCACCAGGTGATGGCCTCAACGGCGGGGTGCGAGAAAAGGACACGATAAAACTCGGCCACCTGCTCGGCCTGGCGTTTCTCGCCTTCCGGTGTGGTATTCCAGCCCTGGCTTGTCCTTGGGCCGGAGACAACCGTCGTCTCGGTGAAATGCAGCGGCTTTCCAAATTTCGCAAATTGCTGACAGACGTCCCACGTGCGCTGCGCTCCCCAGTAGCGGCCGTACATATGCGATTGGATGCCGATGACGTCGTAAAGCGGCCGGCCGCTGTCGTCTACAAGCTGGGAGATTACTTTTTCGGCATAAGCCGGGTCGGTTCGATAATCGTTGATGACCAGCGTGGCTTTCGGATTGGCCTTGCGTGCCGACTTGAACGCCTCACGGACGTACGCCCCGACGCCCATTCTGCCGATGGCCTCGGTCAACTTCGGTGCATTCTTTTTGGCTTTATCGCGGTCGTAATGCGTGGCTTCGTTGACGACGTCCCAGATGTCGATGTCATTTTTGAACAGCCGAACACAACGCTCGATGCGCTTGAACTGGGCTCGCATTGCCGCTTCAGGCTCTTCCGGCAGCCACTTCTGCTCACCCCAGTTCCAGGCGAGCGGATGGCCCTTTGTCGTTACGTTGTGGGCCTTGCACCAGCGGACGAGCTCTTCGGTACGGGCGTCATCGGGTTTGCCGTGCTGCCGCTCGTAATTCCACCAGTAGAAAGGTAGCGTTGCGAAGTTCAGCAGCGCAGCGAAGTGCTTTTCGTAGGCAGCATTGTCCTCGGGCGTCCTGCAGCGGCTCAGCTTGAAGATGTTGCATCCGAAGAGAAACTTATGCTGCGTCTGGGCGATTTTGGCGGTCGTAGAGGATTTAAGGGGTTTGCCGTCCGGCCCGAGAAGTCTCAACACTGCATCGCCTTTGCGGCGCTTTTCAATGCGGGCGTCGGCCTGGTCGAGAATCTGGCCTTTAGCCTTCTTGCCGCCGGTGTCTTGCTCCTGCGCGGCAAGCAGGGACGCCGGCATCGCCAGCGAGACCGCACCCAGGCCCGTGGCTTTGAGAAAATCACGACGATTCATAAAATCCTCCTTTCACAAGAGTTTTAAGCCTTCTGCAAATGCAGAAAAAGAACCCCGCGTAAAACGCGGGGCTAAATATGAAATTGTCTCGTGGAGGGTTTGCTCAGACTGCCTCATCTATCATTTCAATTTCCTTAAATCTGCAGAAATGCCGAAGCTCTTTGGTGATATCCCCATAGCAAGTCTGGCGGTGCAATCCATGTGTCCAGTTTTTCCATAATTTTTCCACGTCGCCGTTCACTTTGACTGTAATTTTGGTACGGCAACCCCTGTCATCTTTAAGC
Organism: Phycisphaerae bacterium; assembly: GCA_030614945.1. The sequence goes on along the minus strand of JAUXAH010000576.1, from coordinate 87 downwards.
GAGACCGGCGCATCGATAATTTCGCCTGTGAAGCATAGTAAGAGGTCTGTGCCAACCAATTTCGCCTGAGTGACTTTTTGGCCGATG
>JAUXAH010000247.1 GCA_030614945.1 Phycisphaerae bacterium | reverse complement strand
AAGAATCCATTACCCGGCGACGGCGTTCGATGTCCGGGTCCATAAGTCCTTTCAAAGCATTTCGCAGCCGTCTGTTCACAGCGAGCCTTTTGTTTTTGCGCGTATTCAGTATGCCAACCCGCTTATACTGAAACAGCTGTACCCGAAACTTCCGCCCTATCTATTAAAGGCACCACCTTGAGGGTTGGTAACAACTATTCTACCTCAAAATCGGTGTTTCTTCAATAGTAAAGTTTTGAAAAGCGGCATAAGGAATAAAACGCTCAAATCCTTTATAATCCGCACAAACAGACGGTCGCCCGGCTGCTAAAACCCGTACACCGGCCGTAACTGGTCTTCGATTGGCAGAGTGCTGTAATATTCTCCTGCTGTGCCCACATAACCAACGCCCCGCTTTCTCAGGGGTACCTGTATAATAGAACCGTTGCTGTTGGTAACTTTCACCAGAACAGTGTTCATTTCCTGACGCAGGTAATCCCTGTCGGCCTGAGCATTTTTCTTGTCGCCTTCATTGCCCAGCATATAGCCGACGCCGCCGCCTATAGCAGCTCCAATTAAGGTTGCTTCCGTATCGCCGCCTGCCAGCTGACCAATGCCGGCACCAGCCAGGGCGCCGATAACAGAACCGGTTTGTGCACCGCTCCCACAGCCGGCAACGAATGCCGAACCTAAACTCACGGCAACTATCATCAGAATTGTTACTAAATTTTTAGCCATTTTACACCTCCGTCAAACCTGAAAAAATGTGTTTCTTAAATTCATTATCCTATCCATTATTTTGCCGTCTGCGTCTCGCCCCGGCAGGAGATAATCGGCGGTTTGAAGTTTTGGGGCCGTTGATTTGGGTTCCCGCCCGGCGGGGTGCCTCGTCAGGCCTGTTCGGTTCGTAGACTCGCCCCGCCCCTCGGCCCGCCCTTCGGAAGGGCTGGCCAAGGAGGGGCTGGACTCGTACGGGGCGTTTTGTTCTGCCATATCTTTTTAGTGCAGGCGATGCAACTACTCTGCTGCTCTCTGTTTGCGATGCGGCTGCTTCCAGATGGTCTATCGTGCCTGCAAGCCAATTTTCCGCAAGTTTGCCAAAATCACTGAGGTCCACGTCGCCGTCACTATCTAAATCGCCTGCCAATACAGGTTTTACAGTCAAAACGATCCAGAGGTCGTTTTCTACTACGCCGTCTAATGGGCCCCAGCCGGTAATGTCTGTGTAATTTTCGGCAAAGATACCTATAACATCGCCGATTTGCGCATCGAACGTATGTACCCCGCTGAACCAATAGCCGCCCTCATCGGACAATTCCAAATTGGGCCACGCCAATACTTCATACTCACTATTCGGCTCTGTCAGCACGGGCGGCAATTGACCGCGTGTGACTGCCATATGGTTCATATCCGCCGACCCACCGACGTATGCAAAAGTAGTTCCGTCTGCTAAAATGCTTATTGTGTCACTATAATAAACAATCACATCGTCGCCCGGCTCTTCGCCTTCATCCGGCATAATTTCGTAGTATATACCGTAAGCTGGAGAGTCTTCAGTGCGGCCAAAACCCCAAGCGGATGTGTAAGCCGAGGCATTGTCGGCAATTCCATCAGCGACAGATTGCGTTTGTATGCAGATAGAATCACCTTCAGCGTAGCCCCACATATCATTGTACGCGTAACTATATGCCTCCGTGACCTCTACATATTCCTCAACGCCGGCAAAGAACGTGCTGTCATTAGTGTCGTCGCTGTAATAGCCGTCAGGGGAGGCAGAATCTTTTGTATCTACTTCGCAGAAGGCACGAAACCCACCCGCATAATAATTAAAATAGGCCCCATCAGTCCGGTGTTGCGTCGCCGAACCAACAACACAGAGCAAAACAACAACAGTTAAGTATCGCTTCATTTTCTATCCTGCTCAAAAAATTCGGGGCAAATCTTTGCCATTCAGCATTTCCTCTCCTCCACACATTTACATGTGTGGTATCGTTCTATTCCCCACACGTGAGTGTGGGGTCTCGCCTTATTGGCTATTATCTTCAGCGTTCTGCTTATCTTTAGCGTTTTGCGTTCTGATTTTTTCCAGGAGGTCAAGCAATACTGCCGCAGAGGCCGAATTTTGCAAATCCTGGCTGGCCTGCTGCAGCGGCTTGACGGCCTCTTCGATTCTGCCGATGCCGAGCAAATGATAGCCCAGCAGAAGCTGCAGGTCAGCATCAAAGCTGTAGAGGTCAGCCCTTTCGGCGAGGCGGTCAATTTGCTCAAGAAGGACGTCGTCATCGGGGTAGAGACCGCGAGGATAAAAAACGCCTTCCTCTTCAGGCAAGACCTTCGCCAGGGCCGCCCGAAGGAGCTCGGCTGCTTCCGGATATTTCTCATTGGCGAAAAGGGCCTGGCAGTAGGCAAAAGGAAGTACCATATCATCTGGTGCAAGGTCGATTGCTTTGGCGAACATGTCGGCGGCTGAGCCATAATCGCCGGCCTCAAAGGCCTTGACAGCGCCTTCGAAGTAGGTGTCGGCGAGGGTTTCCGGGGCAGGTTCTTCGGCGGCCTGCTGCGCAAGCTTTTCGCGAACGTCTGCGAAGGTAGTGTGGTCAACGATACTATCTGCTGCCTGGTAGGGCCCAAGGGCGGCACTACCGTCGCCGTAGTAATTGTAGGTGTAGTAGTTGTACGTATCGCTCTGCACTTCACGAGCGAGAGGATAGTAGCCGTACCAACTGTAAGGGTGGCAGCCATACCAGTAATAGCGGGTGTACCTGTACCCTACCGGCCAGTAGCCGCCCAGACTAACGAAGACGTATTTGCGGTGATAGTAAGGATAAACATACCGAAACGTCCACCCCGGCCCCCAGCCATAGTGCACAAGAAAACGATGCCTGGGCCAGACTGTTCTGTGGCGCAGCCGGTCATGGCGGTCAACATATACATGCTCATTGCGATTAACGTGTCTTACTTCATCGGGACGGTCATGGTATACCACGCCCGAAGGCCTTCTTCTGCGCCGGTCTCCGAGGCGGTCAACAATTGCATATCTGCGGCGCTCTGCACCCTCTGTTCTGATGTGCTGGCTTCTTTCGCGTGCCGGCCTGATGTGCTGGCTCCTTTCGGTCGCTGGACGCGTGAACAAAGAGGACCTGCGGGAGCTTATGCCGATTTTCGGCGTACTGACGCGAGTAACCTTTTTCCGAGTAGTGACAGGCGACTTTTTCTCACCGATAGATTTACCAATGCGTGCGGTTTTGCCTGAGCTTATGCTGATTCTCGGCTTACTGCTGGTAGTAACTCTTCGCGTAGTGGAGACGGACGGCTTTTTCGTACTTATCGAGCTGCCGACGCGCGCGGTTTTGCCCGAGCTTATACTGGTTCTCGGCTTACTGCCGGTAGTAACTTTTCGCGTAGTGGAGACGGATGGCTTTTTCGTACTTATCGAGCTGCCGATGCGCGCGGTTTTGCTCGAGCTTATACTGACTTTCGGCTTACTGCTGGTAGTAACTTTTCGTATCGTGGTAACAGATGCCTTTTTCTCACTGATGGATTTGGCAACACGTACAGTTCTATTCGAGCTTATGCGAGTACTTGACCTTGCAGTCGTCTGTTTTCCTGCACCGGAACTTACCCTTACTGACCTTCTTACGCTGGAAGGGCTTGAGGAGGATTTGCGAGCGCTGGAGGTGACTGTGGGTCGCACGGTAGTAGTACGGCTGGATGTTACTCTGCTGGGTTGACGGACGCTGGTTTTAACGGTTCTTCTTGAGCTACTGCGGCTCGGTGGCTTTGAGGCGCGAACTGCGGTTCGAGACGCGGTAACTCGCGAGGAGG
>JAUXAH010000124.1 GCA_030614945.1 Phycisphaerae bacterium | reverse complement strand
CGCTGGACCCCACCCACAGAGACGCGCTTCGAGCCAAAATCATCCGCTCAGCCCTGAACCAGGATATGTAAAAGTTGATTAGTTAATTAGTTGACGAGTTAATTGGTAACTAATCTGACTCGGCGGATAAGTTCTCTAATTTACTAATTCGCTAATTCACTAATCAACTAATCCACTATTTATTACCTGCCAAAATGGCATAATATACGGACAACTGGAAAATTAAAAAAGGCAGTTAAAAAACCTAACTTCTTGAAATGCAAGAGGTTAAATGGCCCAAGGCGCCTATAGCACCCCAACTGGCACGCTTTTTGCACATTCAAACCCTCGGAACTTTCTATATACTGATCCCGCACCAAAACGGCGTGAGCCGAAGCCCTTTTGGTGCGGGACAATAAAGCGAAGGGAATTTAACTATGGCTAAAATTATTGGAATAGATTTGGGAACGACAAATTCGGTGGTTGCCGTAATGGAAGGCTCATCGCCGAAGGTTTTGGTTAACTCTTCCGGCTCCCGGCTGACCCCTTCAGTGGTCGGCTTTACGGACAAGGGTGAGAGACTCATCGGCCAGATTGCACGCCATCAGCAGGTAACCAACCCGGAAAACACGGTATTTTCCATCAAGCGTTTTATGGGCCGACGCCACAATGAAGTCTCATCGGAAGAAAAGATAGTCCCTTACAAAATTATCGGCGCGGCGGAAGAATTGGTCAAGGTCGGTGTCCGCGGCAAGGAATACACCCCGCCTGAAATCTCGGCGATGATTCTGCAGGATTTGAAAAACACCGCCGAGGACTATCTGGGCGAAAAAGTCACCAACGCCGTTATTACCGTGCCGGCCTACTTCAACGATTCACAGCGCCAGGCAACCAAGGACGCCGGCAAAATAGCGGGGCTCAATGTCGAGCGAATTATCAATGAGCCGACCGCTGCAGCGCTTGCCTACGGGCTTGAGAGGAAAAAGAACGAAAAGATTGCGGTCTTTGACTTCGGCGGCGGAACCTTCGACATATCGATTCTCGATATCGGCGATGACGTCGTCGAGGTCCTCAGTACCAACGGCGATACGCACCTCGGCGGCGACGACCTCGACGAGGCGCTGATAGATTATCTGGCTGAAGAGTTCAGAAAGAAAGAAGGAATTGACCTGCGAGATGACCCGATGGCCCATCAACGTCTGAGAGAGGCTGCCGAAAAGGCAAAATGTGAGTTGAGCTCCCAGCTTGAAACGACGGTCAATCTGCCCTTTATTACAGCCGACGCCTCAGGGCCGAAGCACCTGCAGATTACCATCACCCGCAGCAAGTTTGAATCGCTCGTCGAGCCGATTCTGGAAAGGTTAAAGGGCCCCTGCCACACGGCTCTGGAAGACAAGAAACTGCCCGCAAGCGATATCACCGAGGTCCTGCTTGTCGGCGGCTCGACAAGAATTCCGAAGGTCCAGGAGATTGTCTTTGGTCTCTTCGGCAAAGAGCCGAACAAGAGTATCAATCCCGATGAGGTCGTTGCGCTGGGCGCTGCCATTCAAGGGGCGGTATTAGCTGGTGATGCGGGCGTAAAGGATATTTTGCTTCTGGACGTAACGCCGCTTTCGCTTGGCGTTGAGACACTGGGCGGCGTCAGGACAAAACTTATTGAGCGCAATACCACCATCCCAACCAGCAAAAAAGAAGTCTTCTCGACCGCTGCGGATGGTCAGACCACGGTTGACATCCATGTTCTGCAGGGCGAGAGGGAATTCGCCAGGGACAACCGCACGCTCGGCAGATTCCAGCTTACCGATGTTCCGCCGGCTCCGCGAGGCATTCCGCAGATTGAGGTGGCATTTGATATCGACGCTAACGGTATTTTGAACGTATCGGCCAAGGACCTCGGTACAGGCAAGCAGCAGTCTATCGAGATTAAATCCAGCTCAGGGCTAAGTGACCGAGAAGTCGAAAAGATGACCGCCGAGGCCGAGGCCCACGCCGAGGAAGATAAGAAAAAAAGAGAGGTTGTTGATTTGAAGAACCAGGCCGACCAGTTGATTTATTCAACGGAAAAAACGCTCAAAGAACACGGCGACAAGGTCTCTGCCGAGACTCGCGGCAAAATCGAAAGTGCAGTCAACAACCTCAAAGAAGCTATAAAGGGTGACAATGCCGATGCGGTAAAGAAGGCCATTGAAAACCTCGGAACCGCCGGCCAGGAATTGGGCAAGGTGCTTTACGAAGAGGCGGCCAAAAAACAGGCGGCTTCAGCCCCATCCGGCGACGAGTCCGCCAAAGACAAACCGCCGCCGGAAGGCGAGGTTAAAAGAAAAGGCGGCGATGATGTAATCGACGCCGAATTTGAAGCCAAAGACAAATAATGGATGCTCGATACTCGATGCTGGATACTCGTAAGACCAAAACGAGAATCGAGTATCGGGAATCGAGATGCTATTTTCCTATACAGAAGCGGGAAAATATTCTTTCCAGAATCTCGTCATCGATCCGCCCGGCGGAGTCGATATCGGCAACGGCCTGGTAAGCGGCCCGCAGCATCATTGCGGTAACCTCATCGCTGCCGGCTTTCAATTCATTGATGGATTCGCCGACGTTCTCAATCGCCTCGGTAACAGCCTGCCTGTGCCGGGCGGTAAGGGCAACGCCCATTGCTTGATGCTCGATGCTGGATGCTTGAGTATCGAGTATTTTTCTATCGATTGTCTCTCGCAACGGCTCTATGCCGGTGCCGGTTTCTGCAGAGATGGGTAAAAACTCGGCGGCGAACCCCCTTAGAGACTTTTCACGTTGGGTCTCTAACGGGGCAAACAGTTCATTCAGCTCGGTAAGACGCCTGGCGAGGACCTGTCCCGAGAGCAAATCGGATTTTGTTGCGACCGGTATCACTGCCGCCGACCCAAGACCACAAACTAAAGACCACAGACCAATCTCTTCGCTCCACAGACCGAAGTCCTGTGTCTTGCGTCCTGGGTCCTTCGATATATCCACACAAAATACAACCACAGAGCTGTTTCGCAGCGCCTCGATGGCTGCCTGCTGTGCTAATTCATCCAGAATATTATTCGGCCCCGCACCAATTGTACTCGCACCGCGGCCTATACCTTCCAGGTGCGTTAATCTGGCGTCGTCGGACAATTGGTGCGGGGTCAATCCCGCACAATCGAACAGCACACACCTGCAATGGGCCAATGTCAGCAGTCCGGTCAAGACATCCCTGGTGGTTCTGCGCTTGTGCGAGACGATACTTCTTGCCTTGCCGAGCAGTTTGTTGAGCAGACTGCTCTTTCCGGCATTGGGGGCACCTGCGATTCCCACCGCCGGCAAATCAATTACCGATTCATAGCTGATAGAATCCGAGAGCAGCTGCTCAAGCTCTACCTTTATCTCGGCAAGTGCCCGAACGGCCTCTGGCCGAGTTATAAATTCGATATCTTCACCGCTAAAATCGAGGCCTGCTTCGATTAAGCTAAGACAATCCATTATCGCCGAGCGCACTTTTGCGGTGGTTTCGGCCAATCGCCCGCTAAGAAGCTTCTCAGCGGCGTCCAATTGAAACTTATTGCTGCTTACGACAATTTCATTCACGGCTTCTGCCTGGGCCAAATCGATTTTGCCGTTGAGATACGCCCGAGCGGTAAATTCGCCGGGTCCGGCCATTCGAAGGCCTTTAGCCAGCAAACTACCCATTAGGGCCTCAGTAACACTTGCATTTGTATGGATGTGAATTTCGGCAACGTCGTCGCCGGTATAGGAATGCGGATACAGAAACAGGTACAGCTTCGCATCGATTCTTAGCGCGTGGTCGATGGCAATGCTGCCGGCTATAAGTGCGCTTCTTTCCTTCGGAATTGGCGAGCCAAAAACTTTCTCACAGGTATCGATTGTGTCGGGACCGGTTATGCGAACAATCGCCCTTTGCCCCACGGCAGGAGAACTGACCGCTACGATAGTGTCACTAAGTTCGTACATTGGTAACTGGTAACTGGTAACTGGTAACTGGTAACTGGTAATTGGTAACTGGTAACTGGTAACTGGTAATTGGTAACTGGTAACTGGTAACTGGTAACTGGTAACTGGTCGCTGGTCAAGTTGACTTCGAGCGGTGGTTACTAATCGCTGCTTGCTTACAGTTGCGCAAATACTTGATATATCCGTTTAATTTCTTCAATAGCTCGTATCCCTCTGTCTTCAAATTATTTAACCAGCCCAAATCAGCATAATTCTCGTCTACGCAAACATTAATGTCGTCAATTAACTCCTTTAGCGAGCCCCTTGACTGTCTTAAAAACTGGATGTTTTCCTGATAATGAAATCTGCCGTGCCCTTCAGCAATACCATTGGTTAAGGAAACTGCAGCTCGTCGCATTTGATTTGCCAAATTATACTTCTCATATTCCGGCAATTGTTTTGCCAAACTATATATCTTTTTTCTAAACTCCCTTGCCGATTTATAAATCTCCAAATCCTCGAAAGTTCCATACTCCATACCAATTACCAATCACCAATTACCAATCACCAATTACCAATCACCAATTACCAATCACCAATTACCATTTACATCTTATAGAACGGCTTGGGTTTTTTCTTTTTGACTTTTCCGCCGGTTTTGCTCGTTACCGCGACCAGGCCCTTTGATTCGGCTTCTTCTTTTTCACGAATGTGTTTGCGTATGATATGCTGCTCAAAAACCCCGGCGAAGGTACTTGCCATAATATACAGATTCACTCCCGACGGGGCGTTGTACAAGACCAGCGGTAAAAACAGCGGGAACATAATCATCATCATTTTCTGCTGCTGAGCCATCTGCGGGTTAGTGGCTGCCGCCGCCTGCTTGGGCATCAGTTTCTGCTGAAGATACATTGCCACGCCCATCAAAAGCGGCAGCAGGTTTAGCGACTTTATCTTCCAGTTCAACAGCGGTACGGTTAGCGTTGCAAATCTAACCAGAGCGTCAGGGACCGAAAGGTCGGTAATCCAGAACGGCAAAAACGGCGCACCGCGCAGTTCAATGCTGGCGTATATGGCACTCCACAATGCAATCCAGATAGGCATCTGCACCATCATTGGCAGAAAGCCCATAATCGGCGAGGCACCCTGCTTCTTGTAAAGGGCCATCATCTGCTTGTTCATTTCGGCCTTGTTGTTGGCGTATTTTTTCTTTATCTCCTCGACCTTCGGGGCAAGTTTGCTGAATTTGCTCATCGAGACCTGGCTCTTTTTGGTAATCGGGTGCATGGCCATCCGAAACAGGAGCACTAATATGATAATGACCACGCCGTAATTGGCTACAAAGCCGTACATCCACTTCATCAACGCCAATATCCCGAAAGCCAATGGGCTGATAATGCTCGCCGGACAACAGCACCCCATAAAATCTATCGTCTGGACAAAACCCAGCTCTTTATACATCTCGTTTTTATCGAAGATGCTTTTATCCTTGGGCCCCAGATAAAGCTGGAAGTTGTACGTTTTTGCGCTGTCGGCCTGGCCAGTGGACGCCAGGGCGCTTGATGCAATTTTCAAATCCACTCCGACGGTTTCATCGCCGGTATCGGCAAGACCATCGGGATTGTAGTACCGGCCTGTTTTGTCTGTTACCCAATCACAATAGTTTTTGCCCTCCTCCGGAGTGGGCACCAGTATTGCCGCAAAATACTTATTGACCGCAGCGACCCAGAGGAAATCGGCGCCGGCTTTCACCAGCCGTCTATCGTTGATTGTTTTCGCCTTCCTGAGCTTTTTGGCATCACGTCTTACACTGGTAATTTGGTCCTGCGAATCTCTATCTCTAAAGCCGGCCACGGCTTTTCTCATATCGCCTCTGACACCCTCTCTGCCAAGTCCTAACGGGCCGGTTAAATTGAAACGCACTTCTTGTTCGATGCCGGACAGATTTTC
>JAUXAH010000257.1 GCA_030614945.1 Phycisphaerae bacterium | reverse complement strand
GGCGATAATCAGGCCGAAGAAGCCGCCCTCAGGGCCGAAGAAACTCAAGCCGATGATAAAGCCCAGCAGCATCAGGCATACGGCCATTAACACCAGCAGGACAATAGAGTTTCTTTTGTTTGCTCTTATCAGTTCCCACATTTTTCGTTTGGTTTTCTTACCGCAGAGACCGCTGAGGACGCAGAGAAAACTCAATTGGAAGCTAACAAAGGAAAAGAGCGTCCCAAATCGGTCATTTAGGTTTTTTAACAACGCCTTCGGCTATCAAGTGAAGCTTACTTTCGGCACTTCGCGCTCAGCATCGACTTCAATCTCGAAGAAGTCTCGTTCGGTGAAGTTGAACATATTGGCAATGATGTTAGAAGGGAACATCTGAATCTTGTTGTTGAAGAACAGGGTCTGGTCATTGTAGCTCTGCCGTGCAAAGGAGATTTTGTTTTCGGTGCTGGTCAGCTCTTCCTGAACGGCGAGGAAGTTTTGATTGGCTTTGAGGTCGGGATAGTTCTCGACGACGAGCATAAATTTGCTGAGTGCTTCGCCGAGAGCACCTTCGGCCTTTGAGGCCTCGGCGACGGTTTTGGCACCCATAGCCTGGCTTCGGGCATTTGTTATCGCCTCAAAAGTCCCGCGCTCGTGCTTCATATAGCCCTTGGCGGTTTCGACGAGGTTGGGAATCAAATCGTGGCGGCGTTTCAACTGGACATCGATCTGCGACCAGGCATTATCGACCTGATTGCGGAGCCGAATTAAAGCATTGTAGATACTAATCACGAAAAGAATAAGCAAGACGGCAACAACAGCAATGATAATGATTGCTGTAATCATAATTTCACTCCTTCAAAGAACAAAGCTTTATTGTTTTTTTATTACGATCGTTTTTTGATTATATATGCCACGATGAGAAGAACGACGCCAACAATTATCAATCCCCAGCTCAGCTTACTGAGGGCAACGATGGGTGATATTAGGGTCATCATGATTTTTTCCTTTCATTCTTTAAATTTGTTTCGTTATTTTTGTATTGTACTCATTTTCTTTATTAAGTCATCAGATTTTTCTTTTCCGCCGGTAAGCCAGTCGAGCGTGAAGCGGGCGAAGACGATTTTTTCATAGGGATTCTTGTCACCGGCCTCGTAAAGGCAGGCGATGCCGGCGTCGGGCAGCACGGTCAGGCAGGAATAGGCGGATGGGCCGGCGTAAAGCACCTTCGAGACCGGCCAGGTTTTGCCCTCGTCGTGGCTCATTCGGACGGTCATATCGCGTCTGTTGCCTCTCTCGGAGTGGGCGGGATTGGAAAAAAGCAGGCGGTTCCTGTCGTGGTGCGGACGGAGAGTATATCGCAGGAAGCTTGCCTGGCAGATTGGTTCGACGAGAACCGAGTCGTGAGTTACGTTCGAGAAGGTGGTTCCACCGTTGGTGCTGGTGGCGACGGCTCGCGTGGTTTTCGAGCGGTCGTAGTTGCGCATATTTATCATAAGGTTGCCGTTGGCCAATTCGACGACCTGACATTCGTTGACCTTTGGGCGGATTATGCCGGCGATACTCCAGGTTTTGCCGTGGTTGTCGCTGATGATAACGTGTGAGTTGTAGCCGTCCGGGTCGTCGTGTGAGACGAGACTGTGGTCGCAGGGGATGACGAGGCGTCCCTTCCAGGGGCCTTTTTGCAACTGAATTCCGACACCCGGGCCGGTGGCATACCATCGCCATTCCGTCCGTTTGGCCGTATCGGTTATCTCCGCCGGTTTCGACCAGGTTGCGCCATCGTCATCGCTTCGGCTCACCCAGACGCGGCGTGTGTCTTTGCTCGTGTTTTTCTTGATAGCTGACTCGCGGTCGTCGCCGCGGTTCCAGGTCATCAGCAGCCAAATGGTGGCGGTCTGCTGGTCGACGACGGGGCAGGGGTTACCGCAGGTATTGCCGATATCGTTCCAGACGACGTATTGTTTGCTCCAGGTCTTGCCAGCATTTTCGGAGCGTTTGAGGAGCAGGTCTATATCGCCGCTGTCTGACCTGCTTTTTTTGCGTCCCTCGCAAAACGCCAGTAGTGTGCCCTTGCTGGTGACAATGAGTGCTGGGATGCGGTAGGTGTGGTAGCCGTCGGTGCCGCTAACGAAGACGTCGGTGTGCTGCGGTTTGTGCGATGCTGCTGCTTCCGCGGTCGCTGCCGGAGCGCTGGACAAGACGCAGGCAAACAGTAGAATGCACATCAGCCGTAAACTGGCTCGTCTCATATTTAATCTTTCTGATTATGGCCGAACATATCGGCTAATAATTTTTGGATTTTACTGTCTTTATCCAGCTCGGCCCTGTTGAAGATGTCCTGCAGTTCGCCTTTGTCAAACCACAGGCCATCGCCTCTGCGGCACTTGTCGATAAGCAGGGTTGGTGTGGATGCGCCGACGATGATTTTTCTCATTTTCTTGTAGCAGATGGGACATTTTCTGGGTTTTTCGGTGGACGCGGAGTCAATTTTGAATGAGTCGAGCAATTGTCCGGCCTTTTCTGGCTGGCCGAGGAGCAATTCGAGTTCGCCGGCGTCGAGCCAGATACCGCCACAGTCGGTGCAATGGTCGATTTCCACCTCCTCAAGCTCGAGGGTAATCATTGCGTTTTTGCAAACCGGACAATCCATAAAATTCTCCAAATACTAACTGCGGAGAACGCAGAGAAAAAATCAAAGGTTAAAAATCAAAATGGTAAATAAAAATTCAAAAAGAAGACGAATTTTACGTTTTTTTAGACACGAATACCCGCTCCGTCTAAAGCCGGATTCCGTCAAACAGAAGCCGGATATTCGACTTCGATTTTGCGGGCACAAGTTAACACAAATTAACGCTGTATTTTATAAGGTCTTACGGTAAAAGCCAAATACAAAATAGTCAGTTTGAGTAAACAATAAGTGGGTATATTACATTCGCGGGGCTGAGAGGTCAAGAGGAGAATATCGATTATCCAATATCTGGGCTTGGCCATCCCACTTGGGAGAACAGGGGATGTCGAAATGAGGGGGTTGCGGGTTTCGAGTTGGGGGTTTGGATGGATGATTTATTATATATTATCGGGCTTTAGCGAATTGCTGGTCGAACAAAGGGGCTACCGCGGAGGGGCCGAGTCATCCAGTTTACGTATCCTGATGTTGCGAAAGGCGACACGGGCTCCGTGGTTCTGCAGGAGGGTGGGTCCGGTTTTGGCGCTGAAAAAATCCTCAGCAAAATGTCCCTCAGATTTTTTGCTTTCGAGCAGTTTAGACCACTGGCTATCCGGCGCGGGGTCAATGATGATATCGACGGTCTGTTTGTCGTTGAGCCAGAATCGCAGCCGACCTTTGTTGTCGCCGGCAGGTTCGAGCAGAATGCGCACGTGGTTCCACTGGCCGGGTTTTCTGGCAAGGTCATTGGGGGCCCCAATCAGTCCGTACAGGGCGCTGGCACAACGATTGCCGCGAACCTTCACGTTGAATAAATCATACAGTTGATATTCCGGTACCAGACCGCAAGCAAATCAATATTTTCGATTAGAACGTCATCTTCTATTATGTAGTTGGCAATATAATTTCTGATTTGGACGATCGTAGTGCCAAGTTCGGTCCATCCGACGTGAGCACCTTTGTATCTTCCGTCATC
>JAUXAH010000593.1 GCA_030614945.1 Phycisphaerae bacterium | reverse complement strand
GCTCGCAATGACAAAGACAGACGACCCTTCGACAAGCTCAGGGTAAACTCCAGACAGAGGGCGGAGGACGGAGGGCGGTGAGACGGAACTCAATAATCTATTATATCGTTACGGCGTCAAGCTCTTGCTGCGTGTCAGATTCGGTTTTGTCGTCGGTTTGTTCGCCGGGTTTGAAAGGCAGCGGTTCGGCGAACTGAACGGCAACACGGCGCAAGAAAGTATTTACGTCATCGACGCGGCAGATATGGCCTGAACGGGTGAAATTTGCCATATCGAAGGAGTCGTCGGGGCCGAAGCGAGGGACACTAAAACGAGCGGTTATTTCCTGGCCGAGGTAGGGACAAGTGTCGTCGGCGTGGCAGGTAAACGCCGCTCCCCTGCTGGAAATATCAAGCATCTGGCCCTGGGAAACTGCCTCGTCAAAGTCCTCGGCGAACCAGATGGGCCAATAATAACGCAGTCTTTGCTCTCTTCTTCGCTCCCTATTTTCATCCATTATAAATACCCCAAAAATCTTTTGTGTTTTGGAAATCGACAGATTTAAGGGGTGACTTTACAAAGGATTGCCGGGAAAATCGCTGCTGACTGAGTTAATAAGGCAGATTGGCTTATTCTGAGTTCAGTAATGACAGAATGGGCCGATTAGCTTTTTTGCAGGTTTTTTGGTTTTCCGGCTTACGAACTAAGATACTCCTATAATCCACCGCTGACTTGGCGGACGAGTTTGCAAAACTGTCGGCCGCGGTGCTCGAAGTTGTCAAACATATCATAGCTTGCGCAAGCGGGGCTTAACAGAACGACATCGCCGGTTTCTGCGAGCCGATTCGCTAATTGGACGGCCTCGGCGAGAGAATCAACAATTTCGATTTGCGTATCTCGTATCTGGCATCCCATATCTGGTTTGTTGAGATTGCTTCGTCGCTTTGCTCCTCGCAATGACATCTTAGCATTATGTATTGCATCTGCGATTTTTTGGGCGGTCCGGCCGAGCAGGATAGCAGCTTTAGCATTTTCGGCTATTTTTTGGCCGAGTTCATCAAAGGGCAGCTCCTTATCGTACCCACCGGCAATGATAATCGTGGGCTGTTCAAAGGCCTCGAGCGACGCAATCGCACTCTGTGGCGTAGTGGCTTTGGAATCGTTGTACCAGCGGACGCCGTTTATCTCCGCGACGAATTCAAGGCGATGAGGTAACGGCTTGAATTCCGGCAGGGAACTTTTAATCCGGTCATCGTCGGCGCTAAAATGCCTGGCGACGGCGACGGCGGCGGCGAGGTTTGAAAGATTGGCCCGGCCGGGCAAAGAAAAACCACTGCGAATTTCTTCACTTACATCGTCAGTTGAAAATTTGATGCAAATCCTGCCGACCTCTGTCTTGTATTTTTCAAACCATTCGGCGCCGATT
>JAUXAH010000022.1 GCA_030614945.1 Phycisphaerae bacterium | reverse complement strand
GGGCGAGAAGGTCAGCGATGGCATCGTTCAGTCCAGAGGTAGTGTTCTCCATCAGCTCCCCGAGCTGGGTTTGGAGTGCCGAGAGCAAGGAGGAAAGGTTTTCGATCTCGGCCCCCAAGTTCTCACCCAAGCCCGAAATCGTGGATTGGAGTTGTTCGAGGTCATCGGCCAACCGCGCCATATTCTCGATCAATTGATTTTCAAGCTCACTCTGCGATGCCACGCTAGGGGCACTTACTACAAGAAGGAGAGACGCAACCGCAAGGGCGACCGTTGCCGAAATTGAACATCTCAGATTCTCATTTTTTCCATTATCACGCACACATAAAAGCTTTCCCGTTTAGAGGATATGGTGGGCATCTGAAAGTCCCAGTGGTGTTGTTGATAATTTTCAGCATAATCACCGTTGTGAGCAACTGGGGAACGATCACCAACCTTCCCCCCACAATCGGGGAAAAAGCGATAGCAATAGGCGAAATAGCATTGCTTACCCCATATCGAATTGCTCGTTCTGCGCTGGACTCATTCACCTACTGGCAGGAAACCGGGAATAGCGGAGCGTTGGGGTGGATGATTATCTGCGGTATTGGGCTACTAGCCTTATTTCTCTTCCTGCACGGACTAATCGCTTGGTTTATAGGTTTCGTGCACCCCGTCGCCAGCGAGGAACGTAAATCCTTTGTTGCATTCGTGGCCGTGCTTGCCCTGATTGCGTTGGCGGTCAGCACGCCTTTCGACCCGAACTTGGTGGTTTCTGTCGTGCTGCTGTTATTCGCCATGTGGGCTTGCGTCAAAGTGTTCACGAGGTGGCGTGCCCAATCAAAGAAGGCGACGGTGGGGACTTGAGGCTCAAGGACGCCCTTTTGCTGTTTTTATTCGGGATCGAGATGGTACAACCCGAGTTTGACCACCGCGAACTCAAAGTACTCAAGCATATCAGGCAGGGCAAATCCCCCACCGCCAAGGAGCTCCAAGGGGCGACTGGGTTCTCCATACGCACGGTTTTCAGGATCTTGGACAGGCTGATACAGGTCGGTGCGGTTGGGAAGCGCGGACACGGATACTCGGTAGGTAAGCAGGGGGGGCTCAAGAGATTGAACCCAGTAACCCGTTACGAGGGCATTTTTTTTGCACTTGGGCTGATGTACATCCTACTCGGGTTCTACTTGGGCAACACCCCGCTGGGCGTGGCTGGGATTTTCACGATGCTTGTAGCGAGGTCTGTGCGCTTTCTATCATAGTGTCAAACCGTGCCGCACACTAATGATATACCCCCTCCGCTCCAACGCTTTTCCAACAGGAGGAAAACAATTGATAGAGGCATTTTCGGTAACGGATTGGATCCTCGTAGCCTTTTCAGTGCTAATAGCTATTCTCGCAGCAGCGTTCATCACGCGGAAAGCCAAAGAGGAACTCAAAATCGGCAGAATGGTCGAAGGGATCACCGCAGTTGTCGTCTTCGTAGCGGTCGGCATGATTTGTTCTGGTCTGTTGGTGGCACCAATAGGCATGGCGATCGGCCTCAGAGCTCCGCCCGAAGACGAACCGCCCGTGGGTCCAGAAGTTCAGAACGTGGGCTATGTACAAGCAGTGGTCGCAGACGCGCTGAAGATCCCAGAGACCGCAATCCAGGATGCAAGAATCCAAGTCACGCTCGAGGAACCAGAGAAGGCCAAGGCGATAATCGACGTGGCAGAGGAGAACTCCGACACGGACGGTTCGGCCCTGATTTCGGTCGACGGCGTCACCTCGGGCACGGTATGGGTGGTAGCGAGTAAGAGCGGGTACTACGCAGATGTGGAGAGTACAAGCATTCCCGGGGCGCAAGTGTATCCGACTTCCAACCTGTGGGCGAGGCCGGAGCTTGCGAAGATAGGAACCCTCAGCCTAGACATATCAGACAACACCGCAGAATGGGACTCCACGACCAACACCATCACGGAGAACCTGACGACATCCACGGCGCACTACTTCACCTTGGAACTAACAGTCACCGCCGCATACGAGGCACTGCGCGACATGCAGCTCGCCTTCATCCGCGGCAGCGACTGGGAGAACCTCGGCGTTTCACCGCTGGTAGTGACGGTGGCGGACGACGCTGACACAAACATAGGAACGGTTGGCGACATCACGCTGAGCGTGGACATATCAGCCGAACTCAACGCGATCGGCGATCTGGACTACGCAGTCACGCTGAAGATCAAGGTGAAGACGAACACAGACTACGCATTCACCGGCAAGGAAGTGCTGCGCATAACCATCAACGACCTTGAGGGAGGAACGGGCTACGCTGGAGTCACCGGGATATCTGCTACCGAGATAAAGGTTGTAACGGTGGTCTAGGACGGCTCCTAAAGGGTCACGCCCCCGATGACTAGGAGCCTAACCCTAGCGGTAGGTGAGGATAATGGTCGAACTCAAGGTCAAATATGGCAAGAAAGCCAAGGCCATATTAAAAGCTGAATCGCTAAAGGACCCTGCGAAAGCCTCCTTGGCGTTAGGATCACTTTCATTGGGGATGGCTCTACCCCTTTGGATTTTGATTCCCTTGATCCTAGTGGCTGTCGGGGTTTCCCTTTACGTTATAGTTTCATTTTTGCCTTTCATCGTTGCTGGTCTGATATTCGGGTTCACCTACTGGGTGCTGAGGCGGGTTGGGATGAGGGACCCCTTTGCTTGGTTCCTGCCGCTTGTCTTCGGGCTCCTGTCGCTCGTGCCAGCGTTCGTCCCCGAATTGCGAGCAGCCGTGTTGGGAACTGTCAACACGGGGGCACACGCCATGGGCATAACAGGGGACATCACCTCATGGATCATCGGGCCATTCCTGTGGATTGCAGCGATATTCGTCCTAGGATTCCTAGCGATTTTCCTGATGTCCGTACGTACCCTCGGTAGGCCGGGGGCGTTCATATCTGCGACGATCGGGCTCGCGCTCGGAACAGCGATAAGTCTTAACGCTATTGGCCTTAGTGCTGGTCCCCTAGTTCTTGCGGCGACCGTCGGGGGGCAGGAGATAGTGCTCGGGGCCCTGCCCATCATACTCGGGGGAACCATAGCTGGGCTCACCCAAATCCTCTTCATGCGGCTGGAGCGTAGGTAGATGGAGCGGCAGGATTTAGTTGCGCTCGCCGTCATCATTGCACTTATCGGCTCCGTGGCGGGGTACTTGGCATACCAGCAGATGGTCCCTGCTGCCGGGATAGTGTCGAAGGTAGAGGTGCACGAGCTACGCATAAGCCCGGACGGAACAGAGATTCTGACTGGGTATTGGCTACTCACGTTAATTGTTGACCAGCGCGACGAGATGATTTTCACCATCCGGCCAGAGGATGCCACAGTCGATCTGGCGGAGGACCCTTCCCACGACATTCCCCCAGGATCACAGATACAGTCCCAAAAGGGCATCTCCGTCGTGATTAGGCCCTTGGGGGATCCCTACGTGCACGGCCCTGTTCATAGAGCGGGGATAGCCTACGACGATCACGGACTACCATCCGAAACGAGACTTTGGGAGTACTACTCGCTCGCCACACCCAGCTGGACGGGAATCCATGTCCCCTATCAAGTCATCATTAGCGACACGACTACGGGCGCCATCATCGCCGACAAGAGCTTCCTCTGCGGGGGCACCGACTGGGATGTGCGAGAGAAGGTTCTCCTACCCCAAGGAATGGAACTCATGAATCTTGGCCAGATCTGGAGCGGGATTCTGCCGCCGAGTTCTGACTACGCGTACATCTTCAACGTGGACGGCACTTCGCAGTTCGTTAGGGAATCAATCCTTCAGCCGCTCTTCTTGGCGAACCAGCCCGGCCCCCGCAAGGTGGACATATCCGTTGCTAAAACCAGCACGCAGTACAATCAGGAAGACGATTTTGATTGGGGAAAGAACGACAAGACGTGGTGGTTCGGGTGGGGAGGGTGGTTAAGTAGCGTGGAAGCGTGGACCGACATAACAGATGTAAAAGACGATGGGACCGTTGAACTAGAGCTCTACTTCTGGGACGAGATATTTTCGTCGGACTACGATTTCACGACCGTGTTCTCCGTCAACGGGACTGGCGGCTTCGTCCCGGACAAGTACCGCGTCAAGGTCACGGATTTCAGAGGCGGGATAAAGGTGAAGGAGGGCTTGTTCGATGTGATCAACGGAGAGGCGAAACTGGATTGGAGAGGATGGGCTTTTTCGGGGGGGACATCAAAGGTCGAAATCCAGTTCCTCGGGGCCACCGACACATGGAACGAATTTTGTTATCAAACTCGAATAGGCACACTCACACCCGACACAACCGCTGGGGCACGGATAGTGACTGACCCCTACCAAGTCCCGCTCAAGCCCACGTGGGTCGACCTCTGGAAAGGGACACCATCGCTTTACACAATCGAGGTTCCCAAAACCGAATACCGTGCCGGAACATTCCCGAGCGTGAACACAGGACAAGTGGTGGTGTGGTCGATGCCTGGGACCAGTGTGCGCGCGTTCGTGCAGCTCAAGGCGCCGACGAGCATTTTCGACTCGGTGATATTCAGACCCCCGTACGGCGACCCAGAGATAGTGGAGGTTTCGGATGTCACGATCGCAGGGGGCCAAGAGGCTACCCTGATCGCGAAGGTCAGGAACACGGGCTATACTGAGGACACGTTCATCCCGAGCTTAAACTTGCCGAGGGGCATGACGGTGATATCATACCCAGGGGACAAGTCCGTGCCAGTTGATACAACTGTGGAGTTCAAGTGGGTCGTGGCCGTGGGGGACGTTGAGAGCGACCGAACCGAGTCCGCCACGCTCAAGGTCGTGGCGAAGAACTCCCTGCTCAATGATGACTACAGCTTCACGGTGAATCTAGAGAAAAACCCCGGGCCCGTAATTTACACAGGCGACCTGACGGTGCATGTCATAGATGCCGAAACCGACTTGCCGCTGGGTGGTGCCGATGTGGGCATAGCGGGTCTCCAGGCGGTCACCGGGAGCGATGGCAAGGCGACTATCAACGACATCCGGACGAACGGTCAGCGACTCACGGTTTCACTCGAGGGCTATGTGGGCTATTCGGAGACAATTACCATTTATGAAGGAACGAACACTCGCACCGTGAGGCTGTCCAAGTACGAGCCGCCCCTGATTTCAACTGAGTTGCTGATAGGCATCGGGGTCGCGATCCCCGCGGTGGTGGGGGTGGTGCTTGTGGGCAAGCGGCAGGGCTGGTGGCTGAGATGAAGAAGAAACTAGCGGGGATCATTCTGGTCATCATCGGGGTGTCGATGATCGGCATCAGTTTATCTCCCATAATAGAGGCCGCTTATATCCCCCCCGTGACGACAACCTCGGTGCCGAACGGGTACTTCACGGTCACGCGCCACTATGACATCCTCATGCCCATTAGCTTGGGGTCCTCCCATTATGTCACGGTGAAATATTTAACAGGCCCCTATTCCTCTGCTTTCTTCTACGTGGAGGGAGATGGGGTAGCCTATACTTCGTGCCCCGTTATCCAGCGCGGGGGAAGTGGCTCGATATCCATTAGGGCAACCACCGACCGCTCCTATTCTGGAAAGAAGGTGAGATGGAAGGTGACTATGACCCTAGGGCCCACCGTGCAGGAAACGGCATCATTCTACGTTTACTTCAAATCAGACAAATACACCCTGACGACCTCCGTGAGCCCGAGCGGCAGCGGGACGGTGTCTCCGAGCTATGGAACGTACAATGCGGGCAGTAGTGTGGCGGTCACGGCAACCCCCTCCTCCGGGTACAAGTTCGACTACTGGACCGACGATGCCTCCGGCTCGACCAACCCTATCACTATCACCATGAATTCGAACAAAAGCATAACCGCGAACTTCTCCAAGATCTCGATTCAGGACTATACCTTGTCAGTTAGTGCGGCTAGTGGCGAAGGAACTGTGTCGGGTGGTGGGCAATATCAATCAGGTACTTCGGCCGAGATATTTGCGACCCCTGCTAAGGATTACGAGTTCGACCATTGGGGGGGCGATGCCTCGGGCACGACTAACCCGACCACGGTGGTGATGGACAGGAACAAGACGGTCTACGCGTATTTCGAGTACGTAGAACCCGAGCCGCCCTATTACAGCCTCTATGTGGCGGTCTCTCCTCCGGGTGCCGGAACGGTCACCCCGAGTTCTGGGGAATACATAGCTGGAACAGGCGCGACCATCTGGGCTAAAGCGAATGACGGCTACGAGTTCGCCTACTGGACTGGCGACGCCTCTGGCATGTCCAACCCCGTTACAATCACCATGAACTCGAACAAGAGCGTTACCGCTATCTTCAACGAGGTCATCGTCAACAAGCCCCCGACGGCCTTCTTCTCATACTCCCCAGCAGGACCCCTCGTTGACCAAACCGTATCGTTCATAGATCAGTCGTCCGATGTCGACGGAACGATAGTCTCTCGGTATTGGATATTCGGTTCTGGTGCGTCTCCTTACACCTCGTCCGCAAGAAACCCAACCTGCGTTTACTCCACGGCCGGGACCAAGACCGTTCGTTTGACCGTTACGGACGACGACGGGGACTCGGACGAGATAACGAAGACACTCACGATTACCAAGCCGAGTGTGCCGACTTACACTCTCTCGACATCCGTGGAGCCTTGGGGCAGTGGCTCGGTGAACGTCAGCCCGCTCCAAAGCTCATACGAGGAGGGCACTATGGTGGTGCTCGCCGCCAGCCCCGCGAGTGGGTACGAGTTCGACCGCTGGTCCGGGGACGCCTCCGGGATGGCGGGGAGCATACTCATCACCATGAACTCGAACAAGCACGTCACGGCGAACTTCGTCGAGATCCCCACGGAGGAAACCTACACGCTCACCACGGAAGTCGTGAAGGGGAACGGGAACATAAGCCCGTCCACCGGAACATACACGGCAGGGGAGGAGGTCGAAATGTCGGCCATCGCCGCCGAGGGGTACTCCTTCCGTTCTTGGGGCGGAAACCTATCGGGTTCGGAAAATCCCGCCACTCTGGTGATGAACTCGGACAAGCACGTTACCGCGGAGTTCGACGAAATCCTGCCAGAGTACATGACCCTTGACATGAGCGCGAGCCCCACGAAGGGAGGTTCGGTGACCATAACGGAGGAAGTCTTGCCTATGGGACCCGCCGCCTTCCCGCGGGGCACGGAGGTCACGCTGGAGGCCTTCCCAAACGAGGGTTGGAAGTTCGACTACTGGTCGGGAGACGCCACCGGGCAGGAAAAGGCCGTGACACTCCTGATGGACTCGGACAAGAGCGTGACCGCGCACTTTGTCGAGACGGTCCCCCTAGATGGCTTGGCTAGAACCAACTGGTTCCTTGTGGCAATGGGCGCGGCGATGGCCGTCGGCGGATTGGTTCTTATCAGGAAGGAGGACTGAAACGGTGGCTCCTCCCCGATTCATTGGTGGTTTCGATGATTGAGTTCTTGGTTCCAATCGTGCTCGTAGTCAGCTTCCTCATCGTTCTGATCATCGATGAGTACAAGGAGATCATGTCCCTATCGAGGGAGGTGGCGGTCGAGTTGCGGAAGCGCCTTATGCACCACCTGATCTTCGCGGGGGTTCTGTTTCTGATTGGTGGGATTACGACCCTCTTTTTGCCCGATTTCATCGCCCCCGAGGTCGCCCTGTTCATCAGTGCTGGTGTGCTCCTCTTTGCACTCGCCGGCGCCATCACCGCTGTTATCGAGAGCCGTTTGAGGAGGAAGAAAGTGATATGAGGCGAGTTCCGATAGCGGTTGGCATCATTTTGATCGTCGCAGGGATCATGCTGTCCTTCATAGCGTACGACATCGAGGAAACTGGAGAGAGTCGCGTACTCGCCGCCTTTCGTAGCCCGATGGTCACGTACCCGGTTCGAGCTGCTATGGGGCGAGGCGAGAGGGAGATCTGGACGCTGACTTGGTTCACATCCAAGCCACCCCCAACGATGGCGATGGCAACAGCGAAAGCCCAAGTGATGGCGATGGCCCAGCAGGTCACCGTTGACTATGGTGGCTACACCCGTTTCGTGATACCGGCGTTCGGCGTGGCCGCACAAGTCATTCCAGCGGAAAACATCTATCTTGCCGCCGCCATGCCAAGCGTGGCTGGGGTTGAGTACGATCGGGTCATCCGTGTGCCGATCCACAGCACGGGCGGGTCGGGCGGTGCATACCTCTCTATTGAGGAAATCATGGAGCTCGTAGACGTTGAGGAGCTCTGGGAAATCGGTAGGGGCGAGGGGATGGACATCGCCGTACTCGACTCGGGGGCACCGAGAGACCTCAGGATTGCTTCTGTCAGTTCCGCCGATGAGGACACCAGCCCATACGATGACTTCGGGCACGGCGGTGCGGTTATCCACATCATCCACTCGATTGCTCCCCAAGCACGGATCCACTCGATAAAGGTACTGGATCAGTATGGGATGGGGCGCATCAGCACTATTCTCATGGGGCTAGATATGGCACTTCGCTTGGAGCCGAAACCTGATATAGTCCACGCCAGCCTAGGGGCATCCCCGACGCTGTTCGACTCGCTTTCGATGGCTTTCGAGACAGCGGTTCGGAATTACGGTGTCATCGCGGTGGCTGCTGCTGGGAACGATCCGACCTACGAGTCCTCTCCTGCGAGTAGCCCACTTGTTATCAGCGTCGGTGCGGTAGGATCGAACCTAAAGCTGACAGATTACTCAGCACCATCGTTCAACGTGGTTTCGACCGGTGACCAGAAGGTCATCTGGCTCGGCTCCGTGCAACTCATGCGCGGGACTAGCTTCAGTTCCCCAGTTGTTTCGTCACAACTATTGTGTTATATGTCGGGCACGGGGGTTCTGCCAGAGGAATTTGACGAGATCGCCACGCTTCGTGTAGGGAGCGAATTGACCATCGAAGGATACTCAATGCCCAGCGGCATGAAACTCGCAATAGCGGATCCAGTCCCAGAAACTCCGATTATAGCCAAGCTAGCGCCGTGGCTCGCCGTGGTCGGGGCGGGGGCCGTGCTCACATTTGTAGCGATCTGCTGGCGAAGGGAACGCAAGGAGCAGCTGGAGCGCAGGGGGCAGCTGAAGAGGTTGAAGTGGTTGAAGAAGAAGCTCGGAAGGGAGGGATAAGTGTCAAACCGTGCCGCACACTAAGGATATACCCCGAACTCGATATGGGATATATAAGGACAGCGAAAAAAGAAAATAGGGTGGGGAAATTGAAAGGTTTAGGAAAAATGGCGATAGTGGCCTCACTAGCCTTGATTGTCAGTTCTATAGCCTTCTGCTTCTACGGCAACAGCAACAACCCCAATAACACGCCAGAAGGATATTTCTATTCTCCGAGTGATGGAAGATACATCATACTGGGGTCTTATTGGCACCCCGATGCTCCGGATTATTTCAGTGTCAGATACATCGGTTTCAGCCCTGACGTGCCCGACAATATCGCGGACATTTATATCTGCGTCCAAGACACTTACGCCGACCAGAGCCTCGTTCTCCCCTTCCAGATGTACAATCACGAAAACAGGACGCTCTACTTCACCATCGAAGACAACGGCACCGACTTGACTGGACAGGTAGCCGATTACGCTCTTAGTACGAAAGAGATGGGCAGTGTTGCGGGGGGTGGGGAATTGGACGACACTTGGACCTACACGATAACGGTTGACAACATCCCGGGTTCTCTGGGTGCGACAGAAAATATGGACACGATTTATTTGAGAATTTCTTCGTGGGAGGATTCGGAGTACTCCGTTCTCTACACTAGGGACAATTTCGTCATAAACATTCACTACATCGACAGGGAAGATATAGGATGGACCGTTGTTGACACGGATAACTTTGACGATGAGACGGTACAAGGATGGAATGCTGAAAAAGGTTCAGGGGATGATACACAGACGACTGCAAGTGTAACAACTACTGACACGATTTACAGAAGCGAACAATATTCTCTATATATTCTTGCTAAAATAGATTTTGGTGGATCGGGCTACAAGATAACAGCTTGTCCATATAAGAACTTTACTGTTTCTGGAACTTCTGCTTATCTAATTGCTTCGGTTAGAACCCAATCATGGACACAATGTACATTCGCTATAGAAGAAGATGATTCACAAATAGCAAGGCTGGTAGAATTCCCAACAAATGTTTGGTACCAAATTGTGATCCCACTAACACCTGATGGCAACTCACATAAAGTCGAAATATATGATCTCGTTGGGCAATATAATGCTGGCCAAAATTATGCGTATATGGATGATGTTTACGTTATCCAAAGATAGGGATGCGGGTGCTCGTGAGTGAAACGAATAAAAAAAAATTGCCCCCCCTTTTGCGTTAATACTAGCAATTTTGGCAATATTCCTTTCTTCAATTTCTCCTGTAGGTGCGACATCACCTAGAGACCCCGACAACCTGAGGATTAATGGTCAGTTGGAGAATTACAGTTACCTTAACGATAAGACTCCCGAGTTTTCCGCCCAGTACCTTGATCTGGACGAAGACAATGCGGAATATGTTGAGGTTGAAGTAGGAACAGAATACGGATTAAACGATATGTGGGACTCGGGATGGGTTCCTGTTACCGATGGACAGGGGGGGGTCCTTGAAAACGGAGAACAATCGGTACCCATAACCTATGGCGGAGAAGAACTTGTGGGAACGGAAAATTATTGGTGGAGGATAAGGTTCAAGGACTTGGCAGAGGAAAACGGTCTCTGGAGTAGTGAGTACGCCAGTTTCAACATGGCCTATGCGGAATTGAGCCGTGAAGGAACTATTTTGACAGCGAAATCAAGCCCTTCTACAAACTATGCCGATTTGTCCAGGGAGGGAACGATCCTGACTACAAGCTCTTATAATGGACTTTACATCGGTGGAATCAAAGTCGATGGAAAGAACCTCTTCGATGCTGGAATTGAGGATGTCTACAAGTTGGATGTTTCTGCAAAACATGGGGGTGGTTACGACGCTCTGGCCGACATGCTCCAAATCATGATCTGGGACAATGACACCTCCGAGCTTCTTGTGGATACTGGGTGGGTGGATATCGCTAACATAAGTGAAGGGGAATGGTCTGAAAATGTTTCTGTTGATAGTTCAAATGTGACTGGCAGTCCTATTATATCTGTAAGATTCAAGGATGATGACCCCGCCACACCTTATGAAAAAAACTGGAGTGACAATTACGCTTTCAACCTTATAACAGCCGACCTTTCTAGAGAAGGGACTGTGTTGACAACAAAATCCAGTCCTACCACAGTTTACTCTGACCTATCCAGAGAGGGAACTGTTTTAGCGATCAATGCATGGGAGGGGGCTTACATTCCAATAAATATGGAAATTGACGGAAAAGACGCCAGTACTAACCCTGTGGTCGGTCAAATAGCTGTTTCCGGAGTTTATCAAAACAAGAGGTACCCCGCGACCCACGCCCAAGTGAAGATGTGGAATAGCGATGATGGGAGTGTTTTATACGATTCTGGGTGGATGGACATCGCGGATTTAAACTGGGGGGAACGCTTGGAGGAAATAATTATAGATCCTGACTATTATGTGGGCTCCCCAGTACTAGCCATGAGGTTTGGTGACTCCACAGGAAAGGGAACTTATGAAGGAAACCCCAATGGGTGGGCTGGAGACTGGAGTGACAACTATTCTTTCTCAATGGTTTACTCCGACCTGTCGCGGGAGGGCACTATTTTAACCACCAAGTCGAGCCCATCACTCACTTGGGCTGATTTCTCCCGAGAGGGCACGATACTGACATCCAAAATGCTCTACACGTTCTATCCCTACACCCGAGCCTGTGAGAATTGGCTGATCGGCAGGGATAGTGCTTGGATAAAAGGGGAACTGGACAATATAGTAAATCCCAATATCCCCTACGCTGAGGTTCCCTTCACTTTCCAGATCAGAAAACAGGGGGAAACCGGGTGGCGGGATGTGGGCGGTTCTTACCTTTCCGAAAATATCATGAAGTCCGACCTTGTTGAGACTCTCAAACTTAATACCGTGTACGAGTACAGGTTGGGGATAAAAGAAAACGCTAAGGGGTTCGTGGGCGGGTTGTGGGGTGATATAGAGACCTTCAGGACGGTCGGGGATTCGATAACCATATCCACAAATGAGCAGTGGGACTACTTTCTCGAAGACGAGAACAACACAGGCCCAAGAGGTGGAGATCTGACCATACCCCACGTTGATTTCGAGGATGGTAAAATACCCGCCGAGTGGAACAACGACGGGTGGACGATAGCCGAGG
Source organism: Phycisphaerae bacterium (assembly GCA_030614945.1). The sequence continues at coordinate 1,324 of JAUXAH010000022.1, read as the reverse complement.
ATAACGTTTACGAGGGGAATTACTCGGTCAAGAATCAGGATATTGGGCATGGCGAGAGCGCAACCTTGCTGATCAGGGATGTCAATGCAGAGTATGTTAGTTTCCATTATCTGACCTCCACGGAGAACAATGCCGACAACTTGGAGTTCTATGTGGACAATAATCTGGAGTTCACGGCCTCGGGGATAATGGGCGACTGGGGCTACGAGAACATCACCTTTGCAGCGGGGGAGCACGATTTCAAGTGGGTTTATGTCAAGAACGAAAGTGTTGATGATGGGTCGGACACGGTCTGGATCGACAGGTGTTCCTTCTCCGTGACGGATGAGGGGGCGTGGGTTTCAAAGTACCATTACCTTGAGTCTGACGGTATCTGCATCGGTAGCGTGGAGATTGATGCTACCGTCCCGGGAAGTTCTCTTGTTAGGGTGAAGGCGTGGTTGAGCGATGACGGTGAATCGGCAAAGGAAAGCACAAGCTGGAAGGACATCCACAGCACCGATTTCATAGATTTGTCTGATTATGAGAACTCCAAATATATCAAGATAGGTTTTGAGATCTATAGGGGATCGGTTCCCTTAATCCATTCCTACACTATAAACTTACAGGTTGGCCCGCCAACTGTTGTAACTGGACAAGCGGACGCTGGGCTATTTTGGGCCACCCTCCACGGAACTCTCGGAGACATGGGCACCTACGACTCGGTCAATCTGTTCTTCCAGTACAAGAAGCATGGCGAGACCGCTTGGTCGAGCACAAGCGCGATAACTGTCACCTCAGAGCGGGACTTCTCGGCGGCCGTCAGGATGCTCGATTCTTGGACCACCTACGAGTACCGCGCAATCGGGGAGCACGGCTCGTTCGTCTACGGCGACACTAGGGAATTCACGACCTCCCGCATAATTCCTCTGCCTCTGTTCGATGAAGAGGAGGAAGAGGAGGAAGAGGAAGAGGAGCCCCCAACGGAAGAAGTGCCTGAAGAGATACCGTCTTTGTCTGGTTGGTACCGCGAATACATGAAACAAATTGACCGCCCCGAAAATGCTCCCTTCCCGACACCACCCCCATACGTGCCTTTCGACCCAGTGCCCTTGCTCGTCCCACTTGGGATATTGCTGGCGATCCTGTTTCCCAAGGACAGGTGGGACGAAACCCCAAAAAACTGGGATAAGTCTTCGATGCCCGGTAGCTGGACATTCGTAACCACCACTGCTGGCTTGGTCCTCCTCATAGTCGCGCTGGCTAGTTCAGTCTGGATTTTTTGGGAGTTCGGGATAAACGAAATGTCCATCACCTACGCCGTGATCACCACATTCGCATCACT
>JAUXAH010000027.1 GCA_030614945.1 Phycisphaerae bacterium | reverse complement strand
TTGGAGGCGATGAGGTGCGCCGGCGAAGAGTTTACCTGTGCCCAAAGTGCGGGAAAACACTCCCCATCTGTCTGCCTCCCTACGCCCGTCGTGGCGACTCCGTGTGCAGGTGCAATCCCTCTATGATACCCGAGGAATACGGCGGAACTTGGAAAAGGGGCGGGAGACGTCAGGAAAATCCTAAGATGGGTTTAAGTTAAGAATCCACGACTGCTACCTCAATCTGATAATTACCTCGGCTTTGTTTATCTTGATTACCACCACCTTCCCATTCGCCCCTTTTTCTGTAATTTCCAACATGTGAGCCTTCACCGTTTTCACGTTGAGCCCAGTACACTCCGCAATCTCTTTGGGAGTCGTTATCAAGCGCTCAGCGCGGTCCTCTACCTTGAGTTTTGATACGCCTTTCATGAGAAAGCTGGTGATGACTTTGTGCGTGGCCACCCAATCGATCCTGCGTTTACCAGCCATCGAAACTTCCGTTCGACATAGCCCTGGACATGGACGACGAGTTCCGAGAGCGATTGAAGAAGACATGGTTCACGGTCAAACGCGAGAAACTCGAGGAAGTTCAGAAGCGTGTCATAAAGTTGCCCTCGACCACAAAGGCGGCACTCAAGGCACTCGTCACCAGGGCGGGCGTGGGAAAGGAAGACGCAGGAGTCTCTTGGCTTTGGGAGGACCACTGGCCGCCGGATCGGATGGGGCTGCGGCTGGACGGCGAAGATTGGCTGGCGGTCGAGCAGGTTCTTTGCCTGGTGAACGCGGTCGAGCACAACGACAATATGAAGGCACTCCTCAAGACAACGGGAATCGAGGCAACAAGGAGTTTCTCGGAGGACGGGGAGAAACTCGCCCGGAAACTCTTGGATCGCGTCCTGCAACTGCCCCGCCGGTCGAGGATCGGTCTGAAGGGTCTGGCGGCAAGGGTCGGGGCAAACGTCAAAATCGACCTAGGCGAGGACTACCGCGACCCGAAAATGCACGACTCCCGACTGCTCTACGACTTGCCCCAGAACTTGAGCCAGGGGTGAACCTCGAACACCTGCTCGTCGATTCTCTCGACCTTCGTCTGAAAGTACACGTCGAGCATCGGCAGGCCACGTATTTTCCACCGTAAAAAGCGGTAGACAATCACCGGCGAGAGCCCCGTGTCGATGAGGTCGCTACATAATCCCCGCCTCAGACTGTGCCACCCGTCACGAGGTTGGCGCTTGAGCCTGCAACGCTCGGCTATGCCCCGCCAAATCATGGTGTAGTTGTCCGGAGTCATCTCCCGGTTTGGGTAGGCATCGAGGAAGGGAACGATTTCTTCTGGGATCAAATGCACACGGGGGGTCCCTTTCTTTCGCGTGGAAATCGGAAGCTTCCTGCCATCGAGATCTATCTTCGGTCTGGAGAGCAGAGAGAGCTCGACGCGCCTCGGGCCGTAGGTGGTGTCCACGGCAAGGATCGCCAACTCCCGGGGTTCGCACTTTTGCCTCGCCCTGGCGATCAGGTCCTTGACTTGGTCGCCGAAAAGGGCCGGTCTTGTGAGATCTTCCTCGATGATGGCCGGGAGATCCCTTTTCTTGAGCTCCCAAGGCCAAGAGTTCTCCTCGAAGTAGCGCTTGAGGGTGTAGAACACGAACCGTCTGTAGCTGGGTTTTTTCTCCTTCTCCTCGAGGTGTCTGAGGTATCGCAACACGTCCTCGCGCGCATAACTAGATTTTCTTCCAGAAAACTGGATGAAACGCTGTGCCGATTCTACGAACTGGTTCTGCACCTCGCCTGTGGGGAACGCTAGCTTTAGTTTCTCTATCGATTCCATCGTCTAAATGTCCCTTTACCTAAATTTAAGCTTTACCTAAATTCAAGCTTTGGGGGGAATGGGGAATGGGAAAGGGGAAAGGGGGGACTTATGCACTTAAGGCCTTAAACCCCTACGATACTACAAACTTTTACTTTGAGAATCAGACGCAACTAGCAAGGTGTATTTGTCGTCGGCTAGGTGCGCCATCACCATCGTCGGCAACTACCGGCAAAGTAGTGTTCGGTTGCGAGGTTTTTCCTCTACCTTAGCCGAGCGATCATTATGCGTTTCCGCTCTCCGGGCACGCCCTTCGAAAAAGGCGACCCCCCCGATCAGCCACACTGCAAAGATCCCAAACGCCAAAGGCAAGACCAAACCTAACGACGCAAGCGGCGAGAGGAGCACCCACACAAAGTAATACTTTCGGTCGCGTGCGTGTTGCATCTCATGCTTCAGCACACGCTCGAACTCCTCACCCTTCAGCTTCGGGTTGACACATATCTCATCGGTGATTGGGTTGTACTTCCCCCGCGAGATCATTTCCGCACCCCTCCGAGCAAGTGAAACCTAACACTGTGGTTTAACCTAAGTTGGTTTACGGGTGTAAATATAATTTGGTAAATATACTTTGGTAAAGTTACTTTAGTAAAGCTACTCGGGTAAGATTACTAAGTCACTAGGTGTTACAACGCTCTCCTTGAGCTGCTAACCTCTCCTCACTACTCCCTCTAACCTGTCAACCTTCTCACCTTCCAGTGGGCCCCCTACTACATGAAAGGAGACCGTTTCTTCCCCCGTTGCTATCTTTGGCGCTGCCGATCTGTGGCTTGTAACACTAGGTAGAGGTAGCAACAGACTCCCTATCTTGCTTCAACCTCGACTTCAAGGCACGATACTCTCCTGCACTGTTCACGTTGGTTGAGGCAAGGCGGTGAGCGTAAAGCTCGCTAGCGGGGGTGAAACCGTCTGGACGGTAGTAGTTCCCCACACCGGTCAGGAGTTTGCGAACGAGCTCGAAATCATCGGACTGGAATACCACATGGTGGTCGTTCAGCCAAAACCTTCGGCCGCACCGAGGGCATGAGCGCGTCTGCTGGCCATTAGTTACGATAAGATGATTTTTACATTTACACCGGATGATTGCGAACCTATACTTTAAGCATAACCCGATCTGGCGCCTGAGCTCCGACGGTCGGCTCGGGTTGCCCATATTACACCTCCATCGGCCGGGTCAGGGTGGAGTTCGATTCTTTCCTCAACCTCTCCAACTTTTCTTTCGCAAAAAGGAAGCTCTCGTCCACGCTGAGACCCAGCTTCACGCCAGAAGAAAACTCGGACAGGAACGAGCGCAGCTCGGGGGTGATCTCTTCCCCGAACAGATCCCGCTTGAGATTTTCATGTAGCTTTTCCACGAGGGGCTTGGGGTTGAACGCCATCGTCCAAGCGGTCGCGCAGTAAACGCCGTCCCCCTTGGCGTTCTTCCGCCTGTAGATCTCGCCGATTTTTATCAGATGCGCAAAAACATGCTTGACATTTGTGTGTGTGAGCTTGAGATTGGCCGCCACCCTCTGGATGGACGCGCCCTCGTCCTGCCGCGAGAAGACGAAATTAAGAACCTCTTTGTCGCGGCGGGTGAGCCTTGGGGGTAAAGCGTTAAAAGATGGGTGTTTATTAATAGTAGTCATGGGAATGAACCTCGTCGTTCAAGTTGCTCTCTTGGCGCGTCGTGATGATTTCCCGCCATTTTTAGACGACCTAAGCAAAAAAAGATATAAACCATAACGCTTATAAGGTTTTCTTACGATAACATATGTGAACATTATGGCACGCAAAACGAGGAAAGGGGCAAAAAAGACGAAAAACGTGATGATCGGGACTAGGCTTTCGGAGACGACCTTCAACATGATGGAGGAGGCGATAGATCGCGATTTGCATGTTTCCGAGGCCGAGTTCGCGCGCGATGCGATAATCGAGTACGTCAAGAACAACTGGCGTGACATCTATGATAAACATCGAGGCGCGAAAAAATGATGCCCTCTTGCCCGACTTGTCCGCAAGGTTGCTACCACTGCGATCTCGGCCCGCCCTGCCAAGGGATCCCGTCGAGGCTCATGCTCTTGCCCGCGCAATCCGCCGGTCTGGTTCTTGAGGGTGCAAGCTCTCAAGTGAGGTTCTCTACCAACCAGACTGACGGGCGCAGAGAGGTGAGGGTGGGCGGTTCCAAAAGTTCTCACCCTATTAATGGGGGGAAGCGTATCGAATTCTCAAGCTCGCGCGCGAGGCGGTTCCGGGCCGCGTTTTCTGGAGGGAGCCTACTCTCTTCAGTTTTTCACCTCTATGGCGGCCCGGCCCGCAGCTTTGGGGTGAGGGGATGAAAAAACCAGTTTATCTCTCGCGATGTGCGATTGACCGTCTGCTGGAAGCGTGCGAGAACGGGCGTGAAACGGATCTCGTCCTTTTTCTTGCGGGGGGTAGCCGCCTATCTGCTGTTGCAGACTTCGCAGAAACTAACTACTTCTCGGAGCTTTACTGCTTCAAGAAAATCGTAGCTCGAGCTGGAATGCCCGACATCCTCCCTCACGATTTGAGGTACAGCTTTTATGTTTACGAGATGTGTGTGGTCGGAGGTTATGATTTTTCAGCACTACCATTTGTTTTCGAGAATGACCGGGAACGGTCGGGCAGGTCGGAGTCCTGTGCTGTCGGACCGGCAGATGGGCTTCCTCTCCTCAATCCAGAGGTCCCGCCCGACCCTCGACAGGTGTGAACCATGGAGAAGGAACTTGCCATAACCAAGAGCGGGACGGCGATCCCGAAAGAGGTACGTGAGATCCTCGGTCTTCGCGCGACAAGCCGAGTGGTGTGGGTTCGGGAGGACAGCAAGATCTACATCAGGAAGGCGAGGTAAATGGCAAACGAAAAGTTAAACCAACTCTTAAAAAATGCAATAGTGTGTTTCAGGGAGGGCAGAAGCCCGTTCAGTTCTGACGCGCTCGCTAAACAGAATGTAACGGCTAATGAATGTTACGAGTTGAGCCAAGCGATAGCGAAAGCAGTCGAATTCGCGACACCATCTGAGTGCGGAAAGAGGCTCGGGGAAGTATTGGTCGGGGTGCCATCGATAAGCCCGAATGCTTCCATGGGTATGATGGAAATTGCTTTGGAGTTAAAAAAGAGGGCAATTATCGAAGAAGATCCTGAGATTAGAAAGCACCTCGACAAGTTTGGAATGGCGTTGATGATAGTTTGCAGGTATTCTAAGATTCATCAGAGAGCGGTGATAGATGCTCTTGAAAATTTAGTCAAGAAAGAAAAATCAGGGTAAGGAAAAATGGGCTTTTTTGGTCGGAAATCCCGCGACAAAAGCGAGGACGAGTGCCTGGAGTATATACGCCAGGCGAAGCGCAAAGCCGAGAAGTCCAAGAAGAGACGGGGGTGAGGTGGTCGGGATGGAAAATCTAACCTGCTATGCCACTGATTGTGTGTGGTATAGAACAATTTCAAGTTGCGGAAAGGATTCAATCGCAATTGGTGCGGATGGACAATGCTTTGGCTACGCCAAGAACAAGAAGAAAAAGTGAGGCGAGGGCTAATGAAATCCGAGAAATGGACCGGGGTGTATGCGGGATCTGGGCGAAAGAGGAGGGCCAACCGAAGAGCGAGGCGGGGGAATGAATTGAGGGGTGAGGCGAGGGGGATGAAAAGCATGGCGCATAAAAACGGAATGTTCCCCCTCGCGAATATGAGGGAAGCTCCGTGGAACTCGAACGTAATGTCACCGGAGGAATATGCGCGCTTGGGCGGAGATATGGAGTCCGGTCCAAACGCGGTCAATCCACTTCTGATAGCGTATGAGGGGCTGGTGTTCAACGACCCGAACATCCCTAAAAACCGCTATCTCATAGTGGACGGCTGCCACCGTTTCAGAAAAGCGCGGGAACGCGGCTGGACCGAGATGAGAGCGGAACTGGATCCCAACATCGACAGCGAAGAAAAAGCCCGAATCATCGGCTACGCCAAGAACACGGAGCGCGGCAACCAAGACCCGTACAAGCTCGCTGATTATTTTACTTGGTTCTCAGAGACAAAGAAAATGACCCACAAGGAGATCTCCGAGCTGCACGGCATCGATCGAACTACGGTGACAAGGGTTCTATCGCTTCTGAAGATCGCACCAGAAGTAAAAACGAAGTTGGCAGATGTGCCATATATCACAATCAGCCATTTGGAGCCGATCGCCACCGCGCCACACCACATCCAGCGAGCGGTGATTAAGCACATCAACAAGCGCGAGCACTCGACGGTGGCGGATGTCGCGCGCTGCACCCGCCACATAACAGAAGAGTTCGAGAGGCGCGAGAGACTCAGGAAAGCCGTGGCAACGGCCAAGTTCCCGAAGTGCCCCAAGTGCGGCAAGTCTCCGGATGACTTTGGCTACGAAGGTGGGGATAATGTCAAGTGCGCTAACTTCGATCATTGGAGTCTGTCGAAAGGGTTGGAGAAAGAAAAGCACACAACTAGCGGGACATCGGAACCGAAGATCCCGCAAAGCATCAAAAGCAAAAAGCCTCTGAATGACTTTGTCCAAACTTTTAGGGGAATAGTATCTGAACTGCTCTCCACGTTAGGCGAAATTGAAAGCATCACCCTCTGGGGGAAGAACAAGGCAGGCAAGAAAATATCCGTCTCGGGTGGGTTCTGGGGCGACTGGTCTACAAACATTGAGGTTGAGGTGCAAGGGGGTCCCAAGTTCAAATTAAACGTCCACAAGACCAAAATCAAAGATTCGCCAAACATCCGGACGCGCATCAGCGGCCCTCACGTAGAATCCAAGCGCGACTTGGCAAAGCTCGAGCAGCAGATCTCCGAGGTTTTTGAGAATTTTGGGGTAGATAAACAAATTAAGACGGGCAAAGTGGGTGCTGCATCCAAGCAAAAAGTGGGTAGGCTCCAGAATTATATCATACCCGTGACGGTGGACGGGACAACTTTCAACCTCTGGCTGTCCGCAAACCAGTTGAGGAAGATTCGGAAGGCGAAATTAAAAGCGAGAATCCACATCGATGTCGAGATTCCGGAAGGGGAACGCGAGGGGGTGGGGAAGTGATGCTCTCACGCGATGAAAGACGCCAGCGAGATGCCATGATGCGCGTTCAAAATATCCCAATAAACCTGATAAAGGATAATCCGTACCAAACGCGCAAAAGGTACCCCCGCCGTGGGATCAAGCTTCTCGCAAAAAGCATCAGCGAACGTGGGTTGATTAATCCCATCGCGGTCGTGAAAGTGCGTGATCATTATATTATTGTCGGGGGGCACAGGCGGCTGAGGGCATTCAAGTACCTGAGAAGAAAGATCATCCAGGTAATCGTGCGAAGACAGAGCACTCCAAAGGACCTCGCGCTCGACTTGGCGATCGAGAACGTGCTACGGAAGGACTTCGCGCCAGTTGAGAAGGGCCAGGCAATATTCCAAGTCCTTTGCGACATCCCGAGCATCAATAACGACCTTCTCCGCGCATTCACGCTGATAAACCAGATTAGTCTCGTCGAGAAGCGCGGGGCGGTGGGTTCAAAATTCACTGGTCGTCTTGGCTTCAAGGCTGGCGATGTGTCCAAGGCAGAAAGGCTACTTGAGATGATGGCCATAAGTCCGAACACCGCAATTATATACCTGCGCCTGCTCAACCTGCCGGAACCCATACAACGAAAGGTGATATGCGCAACCACCGACACCAATTCGGACGAATGGCTGCGGAAGGGCTTTATAACGGTCAGGATGGCATACGAACTCTCAAGGATCGCGGATAATGGGCTCAGGCTTCAGCTCTTTGAACGAATTGTCCACGAGAAAATCCGCTATGTTCATCTCAAATTTATTGTCGATGAAATACTTGAGAATGGTGCGGAGCAGTTCAGGAATATGAACTCGGGCTCGGCGCGAAAGCGTGAAGACAACGGCATGGATCGTCTGAGTGTGCGATGCTTCCGTCTCGGTAGCTCGTTGTGGAATTACAGGGGAAATAGACTACCTTTGGACACTATACGTATGGACAGGGTAATATTCCGCGCCTCACTCAAACAGCTGCGAAAGAGCTGTCTGGAACTCGTGTCAAAATCCAATGTGCTGCTCAAAGGAACTATTGAGGATAATCTGGAGCTGGTTAACAAAGATTTCTCCTTGATCATGCGCGATGGCAGCCATGGGCAACTTTTACTGCGCTACAGCTTTCCGAAGAAGGTAACGGAGTTGCTGAAATTGAGGTCAGACGATAAGCTCCTGATAAAAATTACTGATATCGAAAGAAAAAAGTCCGCGCAATCCGCTGGTCTGGGGGGTCTGTTTTCAAACAGATCCGAACACGCTCTGACCCCGGGTCAGCGGGCGCAGGGGGGATGATTGATGGCTTCTGAACTTGATTACTTCAAACGCGATCTCGACGGCGCGATAGGGGAACGAACACTTGCATTAGGCTCTGAAATGGATGTCGAAATTAAAAAATTCTATGCCGCACAGTTGGCTATCCTCATCGACATCAAAGACACGATTGAAACAAGGAAATATCGTAAACTATCCTCCCCGCCAAAAACACGGGAGGAACTTACGGCTTTTCAAAAGCGCTGGCTCAAGATATGGGGTTATCCCAAGCCACAATGGAATAAAAATCTCGATCCCGAATTAGTACGCTCACTTGAAAAGTCCGCGCATTCCGCCGGCCCATCCCGGGGGCGCAAGCCTTCGGGCGGGGTTATCCATCCTACACGGACCGGCGGGCGCAGAGGCGGGAAGGTGAGGAAATGACGTATTGCTGCAAGGAGATGAAGTTTGCCGATGAGAAGGGCATCATAGACTACGCCCCAAGCCACCTGACCACGATAGACATAGGGCGAAACTGCTACCCGATCAACTTCTGCCCGTTCTGCGGCGCCAAACTCAAGGGGACCAAGAAGTCGGTCAAGCGCATCAGGAAATACTTCGGGAAAAAGCGAGGGGGGAAGTGAGGCGATGAGGAATAGAATTTGCTCGGGCTGTGGTAAGCGGATTGAGCGAAACGAAAAACGATATCATGTTGACTGGAAAGCGTTCTGCTCAAATTGCTATGCTTACATCATTAAAATTTGGCGAGGCGAGGAGGGCTGAGTGGACATGAAAAAAAGAAAATATGCACTATCCATAGAACCGTTGCTGGCAAAGGAAGGTAAAAAGTTGGCGAAACAAATTCGCTCAACCAATCCAAATCTGACAATAACCCTCATTGACTTTGACGCAGGAACGCAAGAAACCCTCTACAAAGGGAAAAAAGGAAAGGAGGAGGGCTGAGGGCTGATGTCTGAAGGTCAAATCGTTGTTGTAAAAGTGAACAAGACAACAGGGGAAGTTGAACTTGAGATAGATGACACACTTTACAAGGAACTCAAGAAACGCGCCGATAAGAGGGGAATGAGCGTTGATGAGTTCGCCAATAAGATAATCAAATGGGAAATAAAGCGAGGCGAGGGGGTCGGTGAGCGTGGCTGAATATCGCAAAGGTTCTATTCTGGCTCGGATTGAGGAGCTTGAGAAGAAAAGACCGTATGGAGACATTCTTCATCACAACATAGGGGAGATAGAACTCAAAGCATGGAAAGAAATCAAGGAGATGGTTGAGGTGAGGCGGAAGGATCTACTACAATCAAGACATGACAATTATTTTAGTCGTTATCGATGTGGTTGTTCTAATTGTTATGCCAATACTGTTGAAGCAAGAGGATTGACATGGCTCCTCGGTGATGGGGGGAATGAACATGGCTGAAATCAAGAATTTCGAGGGGTTGACGAAGGCGCTTGGAGACTTAATGTTAGAAAAGGGTACTGGACCATTCCACGAAGAAATAAATTATTATAACATTTTGGGGTTAATCAACTCCTTCGGGACGAGCGTGAAAGATGCCATCAAACTCATAGATGAATGTTCTGAGAACGAAACTCATTTGGATGATGAACTCTGCAAAAAGTGCCCCCTTTATAAAGAAGGAGAAGCGGGGATTTTCTGCTCAGATTGGATTCTCCGCAGGATTTTGGGTGAAGGCGAGGGCGGGGAGAAGAAGGGGTGAGGAGATGAAGTGTCCTGTTTGTGGAAGCGAAAATCTGAGATATGGTCATTCTGTTGCGGACGGTAGATGTGTTATAGACTGTTTAAAGTGTGGCCGTATTGTGATGGAGGGCTGAGATAAGTGCCGTGGTACTGTGTAACTCATAGGCGATTTATTTCCGCTGGTGAGCTGGGTAAACATGAGAATTGTCATCTAATCCAGAAGAAAAAGAAAAAGGAGAAGGGGCGAAGGTGAGTAGGCATGGCTGAGAAGAGAACCCTACTCGACATCTACGCCGATATCCTGAGCGCGATCGACGACGGGCGCAACAAGACCAACATCGTCTACAAGGCAAACCTGAACTTCAACCGGTGTAGGCGATACATGAACAGCTTGATCAAGGGTGGGCTGATAAAAATCCAGACCAATTCGCCATCGGCTTGGGCGGTCACCGATCGGGGTCACGACTTCTTGGAGAATTACAGGGAACTCAGGACGATTCTTTCCATTCAGCAAATCCCAAAAAACGAGGAGTGAGGCAAAATGTTCTATCTTAAACCCATCACCGTTCTCATCCTTTGCGTGGTTTGTGCTTGGCTGTGCTATCGACTGAGGAAAAGGAGAGGGGGCTGAGGTGAATGGCTAAACGCAGACGAGAAGAAGATTTGAGGGTTTACCACCCCGCGCAGAGTGTAAATTGCCCACATTGCAATAAACCAATAAGATTGACACACAAAGACATCAGCACTCTTTGGTTCAATTCTGTTTTCAATTTTAAAGTGAGGAAAAAATCACGGAAAAAGCGAGGGGGGAAGTGACGCGATGAACGTTTACGAGTGTAGGTATTGCGGCAAACGGAAACTACCCGATGGAACTGGTTGCGAGTGTGGGGCAAGTTATGGTTCCTTGAGAGTTGTTAGTGTGGAAACTGATGAGTGGATGAAATTAGCGCGAGGCGAGGGGGGGCTGAGGGCTGATGAAAATTTGTAAGAATTGCGGAAAAACTTGCAGAATAAAGAGAGGCGAAAAATATTGCCGTGTGTGCAGAGAAATTATGCGAATTTTTGAGGTCAAGGAAAATGGAAGGTTAGTAGAATGGAACCTCCTCAAAAGTTATGATGAATTTGCGATTTTCCATGCAGAGCAATTAGAGAAAAAAGAAACAAGACACTTTTTAATTTATCATCCTTTTTCCAAGGCACTTCCAGAAATGACAGCTTACTACGATGGTACATTTGATTGTGAAACTATCAACGTGTACCCAAAGCGCCTTACCTCAATTCTCAACTTTCTGAAGAATCGCGCTCAAGGAAGAAAAACGAGGAGGCTGAGGTGAATGGGTATCAAGCCAAGATGTGATAAATGCGGTAAAGAGCTAAGGGAATTCGGTGGGCTATTGTTCTCCCCACCAATGTTTGGGATTTCCGTAGTTGAGAAGCTCCACCTATGCAAGAAATGTTTCAGGGAAGTTTTGGCGATTGTAAAACCGTTGCGAGGCGAGGGGGGCTGAGGGCCGATGACCGAGTGGAAAAAGGCGAGAAAAAAGCCCGTCGTGATTGAGTTCAGGGAAGTCGTCGGAGAGCGCGAAATAATTGAAACGAGGGAGGGGAAGTTGACTGCCATCAGGGGGCGCGATTTCATCATCCGCGGCGTGGAAGGCGAGGAATACCCGATCACCAAGAGGACTTTTCGTAGAACCTATGACGTGCTCGGCGAGGAGGGCTGAGGGTCGATGCCTAAATGTTGCGTCTGCGGGAAGGACAAGCCGTACCAGACCGAGGATTTCCTTATGTTGAGGGAATACAAGAAAACATTCGGCAAGTTCTGGTACTTCTGCGGCAGGGCTTGTCTTTTGAAGTGGCTTGAAAAGAAGGGGGCCGGGCGATGATTGAAGTCGAATATTGGGGATGCAAAGACTGCGATGCCGTATGGTCTGGTAAAAAAGAGTGTTGCCCCTGTTGCAATAGCGCCAATATGGTTAGAGCCGTACTCCACGATGGGCAGTTTATAGAATTAAAAGAATCGCACACATCGCATCGCACATTATTCGCACGCCAAAGGCGCACCAAAGCTCAAGCTCAAGAAAAGCCCGCGCAATTTGCTGGCTTGAAGCGAGGCGAGGAGGGGGAATGAGGCGATGACGATACGTAGTGAGCTGAAAGAAGCCCAAGAAAAGTATCAGAGAGCCATCACTTACTTGAAGAGAGTCCACCCGCACAAGCGCGACCGCATTTCGTATTATGGCGAGGAGATACGGAGGATAAGTCAGGCGATGAAAGTAATCGATGACTACGGAGGGGCTGACTAATGCCGATGTGGCCCGAGGCCGACGTGCGGAACGAGTTCGCCAATCCAGATGTGCAGAAAAAATTTGGATACCTTGGACTGTATTGCGATTTTGAGGAGAAAAGCGAGGGGGAGTAGATGAGATTGCCGAATGGTCGTAGGGTTAGATGTGAGAAATGTGGTAAGTTCACAAGCGATCCAAGGCGACACAAGCAACGGGGGAGATGTTTCAAATGAAAGAGGTAACTGATCAAAGAATCGCGCATTTGGATGAGGAAAAGAAGG
>JAUXAH010000058.1 GCA_030614945.1 Phycisphaerae bacterium | reverse complement strand
CGCCAGCGAGCTCAAAAGATAGTACAGCTTCGGCTTTTTGAAATTGTAAATATTCACAACCACCGGCTTACCCCACCCGAAACCAAGAATGAACAGCGCAACCGTCCCCAACGGCGAAAGATGCCGCAAGGGGTTTAAGCTCACTCTACCCATCCTCTCGGCCGTGCTGTCACCAAGCCACTTGGCCGTTATAGCGTGAGCAAACTCGTGAATCGTCAGCCCCACAAGCAAACCCGGCAACAATAATAACGCAGTATGTAAATTCATTTATTCCCGTTCCCAAAGACTAACGTCAATACTCTTTTCAGCATCTTCCCACGCCATCTTCTCCGCCCAGTCCCACGCACGCGCCGTGGCAACCTTTATCGCAGTTTCCAGCGCAAAGCCCACACCAGATTTGTCTTTCAAACCCTTCAGAAACCCCGCTAATAAATAATCACCGCACCCAACCGTCGATACAACCCTCCTGCGACCGGCGCATCGTCCCTGCCACGTGCCTTTCTTCGTAACGACTACACTACCTTTTTTTCCGCGACTTATCAATATAATCTCAACTTTGCCGAGCAGTTTTCGTCCGGCCTTTGCCAAGTCGGCGGCGTTGTCTCGTATCTGCTCACCTAACAGCTCGCGCAGTTCCTCGACATTTGGTTTTATCAGCCATATCCGGCACGATCCGGCAATTTGCCGGACCGGACCGGAATTAACTATCTCTCTCAGAGCGTCCCCTGAAGTATCCACCGCAATTTTTACTCCGCTCCGCCGGCAGCAATTTATAATACGAACAACGTCGCCCAAAAGCTGCTCTTCCGGCATCGCCCCTGCAAAGACACAAATCCGGTCCGGCACGACGTCCTTGCCGGATCGTGCCGGATTTCTGTTAACTGTTGCCTGCAAATCGGCCTCCAATTTTCTCAGAGCTTTTTTCGAAGCCAATCGGCTTATCGCCCGCAGGTGCATCTCCCTATAATTCCCCACACATAAGTGTGGGGTTTTTCCCGCATCAACAACGGTTATATTCCGGCGCGTACTGCCCTCAACCGCCGTCATTTTAACCTTAATCAATCTTTTCAGTGACCGCATAGCTTTTAACATCTGCTCATAATCCTCCCGGCCCCACAAACCTGCTGCGATGCTTTTTGTCCCCATCCACGCAAGTGCCCGTGAAATGTTTAACGCCTTACCAGCCGGACGAGAGCACGCCGAGCTTATCACCTTATGCTGGCCCCAATCTACCCCTTCGAGCCGGCAAACCGTGTCCCAGCAGGGACACAGACCGATAGTTACAATTTTGCCGCTGATTCTCATTTTATCGACCTGCTGGGGCCATCCTCATCCACAACTTATAAGTGCCAAGGGCTGCGCATGGGACGCCAGAGTATCCGGAGATGAATTTAGAATAATGAACAGGCAACTCAGAACTTCGAAATTAGACATTCCTTGTTCGATATTCGATTGATGTTGTTATTCGCCTCAATCATCCTCCTCAACCGAGGCATAGCCGCGCTGTCCCTCCCTCACATAATCCGGCTCGGCTGAATCCTTATCCTTCACAACATCTTGGGGGCCCCTTTCGTACTCCGCCTCGGCTGAGCTCGCCAAAGTCGCCTCCGCAGCCGCTTCCAACTGTTCGCGGACGTGTTCATACTCCTCAAGTGTCATTACAACCTCCCGTGCCTGACTGCCCTTATACTCGCCGAGCACACCTACAGCAGCCATCATCTCAATTATCCGCGAAGCTCTCGCATAGCCGATATTGAGTCTTCGCTGAAGCAGCGACACGCTCCCCCGCCGCGTCTCCAGAACAATCCGAACCGCCTCGTCAAACATCTCATCCTTATCTCTGCCAGACGTATCCAGCCCCTTCAGCTCAATTAGCTCAGGATGGAACTGCGGCTCGGCAAACTCCTTAAGATGCCTGGTAATTCGCTTTATCTCCGCCTCATCGACAAAAGTGCCCTGTGCACGCACCAAATCGCTCGTCCCCGGCTTTAGAAACAGCATATCACCTTCACCAAGCAGCGTTTCCGCTCCGTTCTGGTCAAGGATAATTCGGCTGTCCATCCGCGCGGCAACCCGGAAACCTATCCGCGTCGGCATATTTGACTTTATCAAACCGGTTACGACCGTCGCCTGAGGACGCTGAGTAGCCAATATAAGATGAATACCAATCGACCGGCTCTTCTGGGCAAGCCGAACAATATATGCCTCTATCTCCTTCGCCGCCGTCATCATCAAATCCGCAAGCTCATCGATTACTATCACAATGTACCGCAGCTTCTTCGGAATCTTCGCCTCATCCTCCGCATCGCTCGGATTAAACCGCTTAATAACCTCCTCGGCCCCGAGTCTGTTATACTCGCCAATATTTTTTACAGACGCCTCCGCCAACAGTGAGTAACGCTCATCCATCTTCACCGTAGCCCATTCAAGTATCTGTACAGCCCTCGCAGTCTCGGTAACTATCGGACACATCAGATGCGGAATAGTATTAAACGCCGTCATCTCGACCATTTTCGGGTCAATCAAAATCAGCTTCACCTCATCCGGCCGTTTCGTAAGAAGTATGCCCGTTATTATACTATTGATACAGACGCTCTTGCCCGAGCCCGTCGTCCCTGCGATAAGCAGATGCGGCATCGTCGCCAAATCCGAAACAAGCGCTTCGCCCGACGAATCCTTGCCCAGAAACAGCGGTATCTCCATCCGCTCCGGCCTATTCTGCGCCAGCCGCATCATATCCTTCATACGAACTTTTTCCTTCTCGCTGTTTGGCACCTCAATACCTATCGTATGTTTGCCCGGTAGAGGAGCCACAACACGAACCGCACCGGCCCCAAGTGCACGAGCCATATCGTTTGCAAGCGTGCTAATCTGGCTGACCTTAACGCCCGCCGCAAGCTCCAGTTCAAACATCGTTACAACCGGCCCGGTATCCGCCGCAACCACACGAGCATTAACACTGAACTCCGACAGCAGTTTCTCCAGAGCTGCCGCCTTTGCCTTGACAACCTTCTCCTGCACCGCTGCAAAACTGTGCTCCGGCTCAGCCAGCAGTTCCAGCGGCGGCAGCGCGTAATCCTCATAGCTCACCGGAACATAAGACGGCGCCGGTTTGCGCACCTCTTTCACCGCAGAAATCGCCGAGCTTAATTTTAATCCTCCCTCTGCGATCTTTGCGGTCAATCTTTCTGTGCCGTCGAAACGCAAAACCTTATGTCCCGCCAGCACCGGCTTTTGCCTGGCACTTAATTTGCGCCATATCTCGCTTAGAACTTCTCCGCCTTTGGTCCGCCTGTGGCGAAACCACGCCGGCACTGCCACACCAACCATCTTTCTGACCACAAAACTAAACCAGCACAGCACCGTTAAGATAACGCTGTCCGCTAACAGAACAATCCCCACAATCCACGTAGCTGCAATCAATATGAAGGTGCCCAGCACCGCAAAATGGCTCCGCAAAAACACCACCGCCACAACGCCAAGCGCCCCGCCGGAACCCATCGGAAAACCATATCCCCGATAAGGCCACAGGCAATAAAAGCTGCTCGAAGCCGCCACTGTCAGCAGAACCAGCCCAATCGCTCGAAAAACCGGCTGACCCGCGGCCCGATGCGCCAGTCTCGCAACCAGAAAACAAACCGCCGAAGCCAATATGACAAACACCCCCGGCCCAATGTAATACAGCAAATAATACGCACAAAAAGCGCCTATTGAGCCGCACCAATTAGCCGGCGGGTCGTTATGAGGATACACAAACGAACTGGGCCAATCACCGATATCAAAACTGACACAACTGCACAAAAGCACTAATAGCGCAGCAATCCCGAGGCATTCGACCGCCTTTCTATGCCCCAAACGGCCTTCTCTTTTTGAATTTTTAACTTTCAATTTCGAATTTTTAATTGCCACTTCTTCCCTGCCCCGTAGGAGACTTTTTCCTGTCGAGTCTCCTTCGATGCCTGTCAAGTCCGATAAAAAACCCATACTAACTCAGCGCACACAGCCAGCACTACATCTCACGAGTCTATATCGGCCAGTTTTCCCCCTTCTCTGCACAATTACCCACCCAGAACCCCCTTACAACCGGCAGCCCAAAACCCTCAAAGTCCGCCGTCTCGAAGACCCGCCGGGTGGCGCCCTCAAACTTGTTTGGGGGGTGCTTAACTTAACCATCCCGCAGCAATCCTACAAAACAAACCGCGACCTGTGCACTTGTGCACTTGTGCACTTATGACTTGTCCAGCCCCATAAAGATAGGTTTTATATGCCGTTCGTAAATATTTTCCGTCACGTTCCGGGCGATTATGTCCTCATATTTGGCCAGCGCATTCAAATAGCGCTCGCCCATTTCAGCGGCAATCTTGTATGATAAGTGCATAAGCTGCCGGAAGCTGGGATTGTATCTCTCACATGATTGGTCATGTCGCAGTGCCGAGGCAAATGCTTCCTCGTCCCAACGCTCAACGATTTTGGGTGCGGGCAGTTTCTCCCTGTCGATATCAACCACCGTGGCGTATGGGGCACAAAGCTCATCTATTCGCGAAAGTGCATTCGCATACACTTCCCTGGCAATGGCAAGTCCGTCACCGCCGGCTATTGCCAGGCCGATGAGCTCTTCCAGCCAGGTCGTGCCTGCAGTCTTAAGATGAAGACCCGCCCCGTTAGAAGTCCGTACCGAAGCTGCGCCAGTCCGACCTGGAGACTCATTTCTAACGGGGCCCGCATCGAATTTCTTCAGTGCCTTGGCTATCGGCCCATAAATTGAGAACTTATCGCTGCCGGAGTGTACGCTCAGTTTGAGGTTCTCAGGCAAGCCAAATTCTTTGATCGCAAAAGCGACCACTGCGAGGTCACCTTCAAACTCTTTCGCGAACAAGGTCACATCACCGACATAGTCCACGCCCTTATTGAAACGTCCTGTGAATTTCGGCGCAATCGTCCGGGCCGGGATGCCCTCGTCAGCAATGGCGGCGAGAATAAAAAACATTTCGACCGGCGTCTGCGGCAATAGAGTCTCGTCCATCGAAACCTCGGTAACGAAATTGTCGGCGCCCCTGGCTGCCTCAATATGCCGGTAGATTTTGCCGGCCTGCTTAACTGCCAACAGAAACTTATCTGCTATTGTCCTGAGCCGCTTTTCGGTAATGTCAAAAGTCTCATCCACGCCGTCAATCGTCAGCGAGCCGATGAACCTCTTGTGCTTCTGGAAAAAAGAATTCACATCACTTTTGTCCGCCGGCTCACCGATAAAATCGGCAACGTCAAGCGTGAAAAAGTCGCTGGATTCAATGAACTCATCAACGTTGCCCAGCCCGATATGGTCGGCATCGACAAAATAGGGGCCATCCCACCCGCAGGCACGGACGGCCTCATCGGCCTCTCTGCGTGTGTCCGACGGCCTCGTGCCTATAATACTATGCTCCCTGGCCGACTTGTTCCAGACAGGCGTAATGCTGACACCCTCCTGTTTTGCCTTCATCAGGGCAGCAAGCTGGGCCTTTCCCTGCCGGCAGAACCTGTCACCAATTCCGAACGAAAATTTTTCCAAAATCATACGTTAGTTTTCCCTTCCATTGGTTGTCATTGCGAGCGAAGCGAAGCAATCTCTATCGTTCGATACCATCAAGACTCTTAATCGCTGCTTCTCAGCGGTTTGAGCAATAGCTCGCGGACGATGATTTTCATCGGGCCGAACTCCGCTCCGGGATGGACCTGAAAGCCGATGCGGCCTGAATCACTGGTGTCGTCGTGGACGTCGGCGACCTGGCGGCCGTTAAGCCATATCTGAATGTGGTCGGCCTCGGCCTGAACCTGCATCGTGTTCCAGCCGTCACGATTCACGAGCGTCTTGTCCGTATTCATAGCAAGGAACATCTTGCCGGGGCAGTAGAGCGTGCCCGAATAGCGCTCGGGGTCCTTGTATTCGAGGATGTCGGCCTGGTACGCCTTCGAGGCCGACTGGTAACGGAACCAGACGCCGGTGTTGCAGGGCCACTGGACGCGGTAGGTAACGGTCAGCAGAAAATCGCTGTACTCCGCTTTCGTGAACAGGTCGCCGGGGGCATTGTCGTCGCCCTGAGTGCCAACAAGGGCGCCGTCTTCGACGGCCCATCTGGCATTGCCGACCGCCTCCCAGCCGGTCAGGTCCCTGCCATTGAAGATTGGCAGAAAACCCTCTTTGGCCCGGTCTGCATCTGTTTTGTCACCTTCAACGGGCTGCCGACAACCTGCTGACAAAGTCAGTATTACCATACATACAACAGTGAGGAATTTGCGCAACATAATTTTCTCCTTTTGCCTCGCTACACAACTAATATGAGGTAAAAAAACTGCAATCATTATACACAATACATTACACCTTTGCTATCAGATAAACCGAGTAAATGATCGCGGCGACGCATCCCCAGCCAGCCAGGAACCCGAGCACCGACGTAAGCGATGGAATGGGTATTTCGAGACTGGTGTTTGGAAAAATGTTTCGCTTTTCAGGAACAACGGCATCGGACGGCAAAGTGCAGGGGGCAGATACCTGCTCGCCCGGCTTGACAGGCGTTCGCACCAGTGCATAGAAATTGTCAAGCTTTTTCTTATCGACCGGCCTGGTGAACAGACTCACGACTATTCCAGCAATCAATCCTGCGGTCAGGTAGAAAACCATCTGCCAGGGCAGGTAAATCTCCGGCGTACCGTTCTTAACGAAAACAAATCGCAGCGACTCGGCCACTGGAAGGCCCCCCAGCCACGAGATGAAGAAACCCTGCTCGGTAAGCCACCAGAAGCCGAACGCGGTGAGCGTTGCGGCCCAGGCACCGGCTACCGTGGTGCGCCTCCAGAAAAGCCCCAGCCAGAACGCAATACCCATCATCGGCGAAATCTTCCAGAATATCTCAAGGCCCTTCACAACATTGGGCAGCCGATAAGCAAAAGCCACCCCGCCGGTGACTATTAACAGGGCCGTAACCCGGGCAACAAAAACGTAATGCTTCTGGGTTTTATCAGGTTTCAAGCGTTTGTAGATGTTTTCCGTGAACAAACCTGATGATGCAATCATAAATGAGTCGCAGGAGCTCATCACAGAAGCCAAAAGGGCTGCGAGGAAAAGACCGAGGACGCCGGGTAATATTTTGGGCAGAAAGTCTGCTGCCACCAGCCCAAAGATATGGTCCGGCTCAACTTCGCGACCGGTGAAATAGACAACAGCTGCAAGTCCTGTCAGACACCACGCTATCGTGCAGAATCGCTTAATGAAATTTCCAAACATCCATCCGACCCTGCCTTCCATCTCGGTTCTGCCGGCGGCACAGTTACCCATAGTGTGCGGTTGAGTAACAATTCCAACCAGCCCGTTGAAAGCAATCACGACAATGTAGAAAAACCCAATCTCACCGGGGGCTACGAGAGAAAACATCTCGTCCGGATTTGGTATTGCTGCGCGTATTCCATCAAGGCCGCCAACTGCATTGAAGATGATAGGCAGCAGCAGAAAAGAGAAAATAATGGTTAGCACCCCCTGGATGAAGTCGGTGATGATGGCCGCGCCCAGTCCGCCGGCCATTCCGTAGATGACAAACATTACAGTCATCACAGCGATAGCGATATTGGAAGAAACAAGACCGCCCGTACTTGCCTGGACAACCGCACCGGAGCCTTTGAGCATGACGCCAATATTAATCGCAAGGTTCAACATCCCCACGGCGGCAAATAACATCGAAACGCTGGGGCTGAACCTGGCCTCGAAGACATCTGCGGTTGTTATAGCCCTGAAACGTCTCATTACCGGTGCAATCAGCCAGTAAAACGGGGTTGCGAACAACCACAGCCACTGATACCATATACCGGAGAGGCCGTTTGTGTAGCTCTTTGAAGCGACGCTGACAGCCTGGTCGGAATGGGTGCCGGTTCCGAAAGCATGCATTATCATCATCGCCTTGCCGAATCTGCGGGGCATAAAGAAATCGGCGACGTTCTTTATCCTCCTCGCAGCCCAAACACCAATAATGGTGATCCCGATAAGATACAACCCCAACACAAAAACATCCGCAATGTGCAATCCCAGCTTTGGCATTGATTATCGATTATTTTCTATTGACTATTAAAAAGAACACGAGAATTCAGAAGTCAGGAAGCAATAGTAAATAGTAAATAGCAAATAGTAAATTAAAAAAAGCCCCGCAGCGCATCCGTTCACCACGGGGCGAAAAAATACCAGGGTACGATATTAAAAAATGCAAAAATCAAAGATTAAAAATCAAAATTGTGGAATCGCCCCTTTGCGGCGATGACCTCCTTAATTTTGCATTTTGATATTTAATTTTTAATTTTCTTTGTCGGACTACTCCACAATTTTGTCCAGCTTTTTGGTGCTCTTCTCAGTCTTTCGCTGCCTTTCTATTCTATCACCACACCGAGTCGGCCCAGCTCACGAGCTACGTCCGGCTGGTTGCGATTAAGATTGAAACTGCGGACCAAAAAGTCCTTCGCACGGGCGTCTTCGTTCTTGCTCAAATAATAGTAGCCGATCTGCCTGTTAATCCTGGGCGAATTCGGCGACAAATGAAGCGCCCGCTGATAACAAGCCAATGCATACTCATCAAGCTCCTGTTCCTGAAACGCCAGTGCAAGCAGAAGTGACTTCTCTGCCGAAGTAGAAGCCTGATTCATATACTCATCGGCTAAGAGTTCCGCCTTGGCTGTATCGCCGCCGGCCAGCAGCGCCTTTACCCTCGCCGCCTGCGCTCCCCTGTGAACGGGGTCGAAACTCAAAACGTTATTGTAATAATACTCTGCCTGAGCCCACAGTCCGTCAGCCTGATACAACCGGCCCAGCTCAAAATGCGCATCGGGATTTTCAAATTTGCGGTCGAGCCGCTTGAGTAACCTGGCCTTCTTCTCTTCAGCCGGCGTCCTTGCGACCTCATCGGGTTTCGATCTTCCGGCCCTACCAAATGAGTTACAGCCGCTAAGTAAGAGAAGAGTAAAAGAACATAAAAACAAAAGAGCATAAGCCCACACCCGGCTTGTGCCAACCTCATACTTACGTATGGGGAATATTACCACACGTGTAAACCTGTGGGTTCCGTTCTGTTCGCCACTCATTTCTCGCCTCCCTACTGAAGGGTTCCTATTTTTCGACGCTGATTTCGCAGATTTCGCTGAAAATGTTTTTTAATTAACCAATCTGCGTTAATCAGCGTAATCTGCGTCTAATCCTTTGCAAGCCACAACGAGCCGCCTAATCTTGCACAATAAATTGCTAATACCAAAAAGTCTCTAAGGAGGCAAGTAAAAATTTTAGCCGAATTAATAAATAAATGCGACCGGCGGATCAG
>JAUXAH010000460.1 GCA_030614945.1 Phycisphaerae bacterium | reverse complement strand
CGGACGTGAAAACACATCCTGAACAGCCCCATTTTCCTGAACTTCAGTAATCACAAGCTGGACAAAGAAGAAAAACTTGTATATAATGGTATTTGTGCTCAAGCCGGCAGATTTAAGTAAGTAAAAGAGAGGTGAATCATGGCAGAAAATCTAAACCGCCGCAAGTTCTTAAAAAGATCTATTATCACATCTACAACTGCTGCATTAGGTTTAAGTCTCGAAGAGAAAGCCCTGTTAGCAAGAGCAGCAAAAAAACCAGCTGCTCCGCCACCGAAGGGTTCCATTAAAGGTCTGCCAATAGGCAGGATTGGTAATGTCAATATTAGCAGATTGATTTGCGGCGGCAATCTAATCAGCAGCTTTGCACACAGCAGAGACCTGGTTTACGTATCTTCCTTGCTGAGAAACTATTTTACCGACGAGAAAGTTATGGAAACTTTCGAGATATGTGAAGAAACCGGAATAAACACTGCTATATTACGGCTTGATAAGCGCTGCATTGGACTTCTCAAAAAATATTGGAATGAAAGAGGCGGCGAGATGCAGTGGATTGCACAGGTCAAACCCAAAAAAAGGGACCTGCAACACTTTAAGACCGATATAAAAATAGCCATAGACAACGGAGCTATCGGCGCTTACATACAAGGTGGTGCCGGAGATAGTCTCATCAAAGATGGTCGTGTTGACATCATCGCAAAGGCCGTCGATTTTATTAAGAAAAACGGAGCAATCGCAGGCATCGGGGGACATAATATAGAAGTGCCTATCGCATGCGAAAAAACAGGATTGGAACCCGATTTTTATATGAAAACTTTACACAGCAGTAATTATTGGTCCTTTACCCCACAAAAAATTAAGGATAATGTGTGGTCCACTACCCCGGAAAAAACTGTTGAGTTTATGAAAAAAGTTAAAAAGCCGTGGATTGCCTTTAAGGTTTTAGCCGCAGGCGCCATCCATCCGAGAGACGGTTTTAAGTATGCCTTTGAAAATGGCGCCGATTTCATTTGTATCGGAATGTTTGATTTCCAGGTCAGGGAAGACGTAATCATTGCAAAAAAGATATTGTCGGAAAAAATGAACAGACAGCGTCCCTGGAGTGGCTGATAAAAAATTTAAAATCGCTTCGTTTTCGCTTTAGAGCTTCTTCATATATTCGAGGAATTTTTTTGCCGTTTTATCCAGATTTTCGATATCCCCTCCGCCATCCTCACCATAAACACATATTATTCAAGTCTATAATTTTAACATTCTTTTCACAGATTTATCAACGCATCTATAAGACCTCCCTCTCTTTCTTCTCTTCTGGCCTCTTGTCTGTCATACGCTTTTACTATCTCATTATATAGCTCTCTGTCCTTAACGAAACTTACCCTGTCCCATCTGTGCATTTTGATAAAGATACCACCCTCCAGCAATTGTTTCTTTAGTCTGCTTTGGTCCTCAGCTTCATAATCTTTCATTTCTCGTATGTAGGCCGATATCAAAGTATCATAATGGTCATTTGCTGAATCGACCCAGAAGTATCTAACGATTGATAAAACTATCAGTGCAAGAATTATCAATAAGACTATAGCTGCCCCCACCGTTCCTGAATTTTTATATTTGTCCTTCATCATATCAGCCCCTTATTGTAACATTTCCCGTTCAACTTGTCCCTCCGACTCTATTGAGCCAAACTAAAGAGAAACCGCCGCCTATTTCCACTTTATCCATTCAAACTACCCAATCCCGCAATTCCCGTCAATTCTAAAAATCCGCGAAATCCTATGAACCGGAGCCGGTCAATTTATGCCCAATTTTTCTTCGTGCCTTCGTGTCTTTGTGGCTAATCCTTGTCCTGAAATCTGTGGCCTCTGTGGCTATTTTCTACTTTTTCTATCCACTATCCACTCACCACTCACCATTTACCAGTTACCAATTACCAGTTACCAATCACCATTAACAAATCTGCGTCTAATT
>JAUXAH010000544.1 GCA_030614945.1 Phycisphaerae bacterium | reverse complement strand
GTGGACGCTTGCCCCGCGGATGACAGCTATCCGCATACGATAATCGAAATGTTTATGGTGGAGGCCAATGAGGCGGTGGCTTCGCTTCTGGACAGGCAGAATGTCGGCTTTATGCGGCGGATTCATCCGGAGCCGGATGCTTTGAGTATGAAAAATCTCGCCAGGCTCGTTAGGGCATTCGGTTTTAGTCTGCCTCGAAGTCCGGGCCGCGCAGCGATACAGGATTTGTTAGCTGCCGTTGAGGGGGCTGACTGTTCATTGGCTGTTAATTTGGCGGTGCTGCGGAGTTTCGAGAAAGCTCAGTACTCACCGCTGCATATCGGCCATTTTGCGCTGGCTTCGGGTAACTACTGTCATTTTACCAGCCCGATACGCCGGTATGCGGATTTACTTGTTCATCGCGTTTTGGAGCGCCATCTGCAAAATCGTTCTGGTTCGGCCGGGGACATCTCGGCCGGGCTGGATTTGACCGAGATTGGAAAACACATCAGCTTTACCGAGCAGCGGGCTGAGGACGCAGAAAAAGAGCTGACCACCGTTCTGATTTTGCAAATGTTGAGCAATCGTATCGGTGACAAACTTGACTGCGTTGTTACCGGCCTTACGAGTTTTGGGGTATTCGTTCAGTCGCGAAAATTCGGGATTGAAGGTCTTATACAGATGGGCGATTTGGGGCCGGACGAATGGAAATACAGTCCAAAGACCCAGTGTATTGTCGGACTACGCTGCGGACACAGCGTTCATTTAGGCCAGCCAATAAAAGTGCGTATAGTTTCGGTAAATGTTCCCGCCCGTCAGCTAAACGTGTCCCCTGTTGAGGCGCTGGCTAAAGAGCCTGTTCGAAAAAAGAAAGCTGCAAAGAAGCCCGGGAAAAGAAGGCGAAAAACTAAACGAGCCCGCAATAAATTGCGGGGCTAAATAGAGATTGCTTCGCTTCGCTCGCAATGACATTTTCGTGTTGCGTCGCTTTACGTTTTTCGCTTTGCGTCTTACGATTTCTTGACATTTTGCGGCAATTTTGCAATACTTATTTAGTGAATATGGAACACAGTGGAAGTGAAAGAATCTGTTGAATATGTAATATTAGCAACGAAAACAGTCAAAGAAAGGAACATAAATGAAAAAACAGCAGGCTTTTACCGCAATTATCGAACATGAAGGGGATGGATATACTGCCCTTTGCCCCGAACTTGACATTGCCAGTCAGGGCGATTCTGTGGAAGGGGCAAGGAAAAACTTGGTCGAAGCGATAGAATTGTTTTTTGAAACTGCATCGGAAGCTGAGGTACAAGAACGACTTCACGATGAAGTCTTCATTACTCGTCTGGAGGTGGTAGTTGGGTAAGCTACGCGTATTCTCAGGGAAAGAAGTGTGTCAGCTTCTTGAGAAGCATGGTTTTATAAACGTCCGTCAGCGAGGAAGCCATGTTGTAATGCAGAAGAGGACCAAATCGTCAACGATCACCGTTCCCGTGCCTATTCATTCGACTATACGAATTGGCACGCTCCAGTCGATAATACGGCAGTCAAAACTACCTCGCGAGCTATTCGAAGTATAGGAGTGAAAAATGAGAGCGTCGGAGATGAG
>JAUXAH010000501.1 GCA_030614945.1 Phycisphaerae bacterium | reverse complement strand
GGTGCACGCCAGACTCGGAATCGCCCAGGAAAACAGCGGCAAGCTGGTCAGCCTGATTCGTAAACAGTCGAAACAAATCGCAGCCGAGCAGAACAGGGACCTGATAATCGTGGATGGCTCACCCGGTATCGGCTGTCCGGTGATTGCATCTATAGTAGGGGCAGATTTGGTATTAGCTATTACCGAGCCGACCATTTCAGGTCAACACGACCTTGACAGGGTCGTTGAATTAACCAAGCATTTCAGGATTCCCACGGCGGTTTGTGTCAACAAATATGATATCAATGTGAAAATCACAAAAGCGATTGAGACAAAAGCCCTGGAAAGGGATTTGAAAGTAGCCGGTAAAATTGCTTACGATATAGCAGTAACCAAAGCCCAGATTGCCGCCAGGAGTATTGTCGAATACTCAAGTAACGGCCTAAAGGACCAAATAGTGTCCCTGTGGGAATCGGTATTAGATATGTTGAAGACAACGGCGAATACAAGGGAAACAAAATGATGGAAAATATAACACATAAGTTTCTTGTTTTAAGCGGCAAAGGCGGTGTCGGCAAAAGCTGTATTGCCGTGAACCTTGCGGTCTGGCTCTCGATGCAGGGTAAAAGCGTCGGCTTACTGGATATTGACATTCACGGCCCGAGCATCCCCAAACTATTGAATCTCGAAGGCAGAGGCGTTCAGGCCCAAGGTGATAAGATTAAGCCGATTTTATACAGCGACACACTTAAAATAATGAGTATCGGATTCTTGTTACAGGATGAAAATAACGCCGTCATCTGGCGTGGGCCTATGAAACACAACGTCATAAAACAGTTTGTAACGGATGTTTCCTGGGGCAACCTGGATTATCTTATAGTTGATTGTCCCCCCGGCACCGGTGATGAGCCGTTATCAATAGTTCAATTGCTGGGCACAGCTGACGGGGCTGTTATTGTTACCACACCTCAGCAGCTTGCTGTCGTTGATGTTAAAAAGTGTATAAGTTTTTGCAGACAATTGAACCTGCCCGTTCTCGGCGTATTGGAGAATATGAGCGGTTTCGTCTGCCCAAAATGCGGCGAGAAAACCGATGTATTTAAATCCGGCGGTGGTGAAATTATGGCTAAGCAGATGGGCGTGCCATTCCTCGGCCGTATCCCGATAGACCCGCAAATCGTACAAGCGTGCGACGCCGGCAAACCATACATATCCCATTATAGCCGGACTCCGACAGCAAATGCCTTCAAACAAATATTAACCCAAATACTCGAACCTGATAACGATAGTCAAAAAGAATCAACACAAACTACACAGCAAAAAGGAGAACAGAAAATGCGTATTGCAGTTCCATTAGTCCAGGGTAAGTTAAGCCTCCACTTCGGTCATTGCGAGCAGTTCGCCATTATTGATGTTGACAGTAGCAGTAAGAATATCCTGAGTCAGGAGTTGGTAGAGCCGCCACCGCACGAGCCGGGTGTTTTACCTAAATGGCTGTCAGGATTACACGTTGAATTGATAATTGCCGGCGGCATAGGCCAACGTGCACAGCAATTATTCGCACAGAACAATATTGACGTCGTAGTTGGTGCACCGGATAATGAAACACAGGAGCTGGTATCGCAATACTTAGCCGGCAAATTGCAATCCGGAGAAAACATCTGCGACCATTAAGCCGTTACAGGAACACTTGATATGCCAAGACCAAGACATTGCAGACGCGTGGGGCACCTGCCACAGGCTAACTACTACAAGCCCAGAGGAATCCCCCTTTCGGTTTTGCAGCAAATTACCTTAACGGTCGATGAGCTTGAAGCAATCCGTCTGAC
>JAUXAH010000522.1 GCA_030614945.1 Phycisphaerae bacterium | reverse complement strand
GGAGATTTTGACAAGTGCCTAACCCCCGCGGAGTTCCCTGATTTTCCATTCGGGGCGATCGTTCCCGCTAAAACACAGATTGAGATAATTGGCCTTTTGATAGGTACCCACCGCAAGGGCGTATATTTTGGGGACAAATTGCGTTATCTCAAGTTCTCTAAAGGGCGAGAGGTGCTTTTCGATGAAGATAGAACCGGCTTTTATTGCGCCCATGGCATGAATTATTTTCCCTTCCATGCAGAGTTCTACGAGCGCATTTGCGTTCTGTTCCCGGAACCTCTTTTATTCGGCCCAGGGGATGAACTGATTTTGAATATGTCAGTCGGAGGCGTGGCCCTTGCCGCCGATGGTGGCCTGATCTGTCTTATCGAGAAAGTGACCAAGCTCGAATAAGATCGAGCTCACTCCCGGGATCCTGGACGGTTTTATTTTATTAGTCAGTTCAATAACTTAAATAGGAGTAATTGACATGGAATATTTTAAGTTCTTCAAACTCACCGGTGAGGACAGTAAAACGGTTTATGACGCCGGCTTGACCAGCAGCGCAGAGGCCCCCAAGCGGCTTAAAAGTATTATGATTAATGTTTTGGCCCGCGAGGGAAACAAGGTTCAAGGCTGGCTTGAGAGGGAGAAGGTCTTTGAGCTCCCTGACGCCCTTATTGACACCCAGGAGCTTGTTGGTTCAGACGACTTTCCTATGAGTATGAACGCCCTGAATGAGATCCCGGTAGGTGTTGACATGCCGGTAGGAACCTCGTTCAAAGTTGCCCTGGAAAGTGGAGCCATAGAGTCAGATTTATACGGTGCCTATCGTTATGAAATAATTCCTTAAATCGTTTTACACCTCAGGAGGAATTATCATGGAAGATTTACTCTATACCTTTGACCCTGGCACCCACACTTCCAAGTGTCCTTTACCCACCAGGTTTGACCACCTCTTGAAGTTTATAACCCGGGTAGAACAATATATCGCCCTGCACTCCCAGGAAGATATAATCAATATCAACAGTCAGCTCGACCATACCACCAATTTGATTATATCTAATATTATTCAAAGGGTAATCGCCCAGATCATAGGCCGAACCGAGGCCGGTTTTGTAACGATCAAAGGCACAGACGATGGACAGCTGCACGTCTATCTTGCCGGTTCGGATCCTTTGAACCCGATAGACGTCACTTTAGGAGTCGGCGACCAGCTGATAGGCAAGGTGGAGATCGCCGGCACTTCCCGGGAGGTCAAGCGGATGGATATTAATAAGGCGTCCGCTGACAATAGCCAGGTCATAGCATTAGTGCCCCTCAAGAAGCTCTGTCTTGTCAATCTTGCTTTCACGGTGTCCGCTGAGGCCGATATATTCCTTAATAGTGACGATCATCACATGACCGGTGAAATGGATTTTGGAGCCGCAAACGAACCCATGGGATTTGTGAGCAATCACGGAAACTTTCCCTTAAAAACACTACTAGGGGAGGGGTTTTTTATCGAGAGTGACACGAACGCACGGATACGTGGCTATGTTATATACTACGAGGAATCGTAATAACCAGGTGGATAAATGGCCTTTGGCGATATTACCGGCGTTATTGCTACGCATGAGTTTGAGGCGGCCCATGGCGTTGAACCCTCGCTAGTTCATATACTCGATACTCTAAACTGCATGGCCTATCAATGGGTTGACGA
The DNA here is from genome assembly GCA_030614945.1 of Phycisphaerae bacterium. The sequence goes on along the minus strand of JAUXAH010000522.1, from coordinate 24 downwards.
TGATGGCCTGGCCAAGTCAATTAT
>JAUXAH010000416.1 GCA_030614945.1 Phycisphaerae bacterium | reverse complement strand
ATGGCACCGATGAACAGAAGCTGACTTTGCTATTGGCAGGCTACGACATCATCATGAATTCTGCGACAGACGAAACAGTTCTCCCCACCATACGGGCTGCGATACGCACCGGGACGCACTACTGCGACGCAAATGTCGTTCTCGAACAGGCGTTGCAGCTTGCGTCCGAAACCGAGGCTGTTGGCATTACCGCGATCGTTGCCAACGGCGTCGCCCCTGGTATCAGCAATCTGATGGGAGTTCATGTGGCACGCCAGCTGGAGGAGGTAGAGCAACTGCAGGTTGGGATTGCCTGGATTCTCGACTTCCAAAGCGGGCGGGAGCTGATACCTCGACAATGGCTTAAGAACCCAAAGGAGAGCCTTACCGCTCTGCACGAGTTCAGGCCGTTCATTGCCATGGTGTTGCGGATAGCGCAGAAAAACGGCATCCGGACTGTGTGCACCTACCATGATGGTCGGTGGGGGGAGACCGATCCTGTCAGGAGCGGTCTGGAAGTCCCGCTGACGCAAGGCGGCACAATTACCTCATACCCATATTTCAGTGGTGATCCGCTCTTTCCCTCACTACCACGTGATCTCTCCACGGTATCGCCGGTGGAGATATATTTCAGCCCACTCCCACCGCAGCTTCACGACCTGCTTCGAGAGCATGCTTTGCGCGTGCTCGGGGGAGAGATCGACTCCGACACTGCTACAAACTCCTTCTACGATACCGTTGAGAGTGATCCTCAACGCTGGCTGACACTCCCAGACGACTTCGTCCCAATCCCGAAAATGTGGGTACGCGCTGTGGGTCGCAAAGAGGGCCGCGCGGCACGTTGCAGTTGCTGGTTCACAGCTCCCATGTGGAACGTGGGATTGTACTTCCTTACGAGCGTGGCGTTGGCTGTTGCTGTGCGCAAGATCCTACGCGGTGAGATACAAGAGCGGGGTGTCATGACCGCCGAGACGGCCTTCGAGCCGCTACCCTTCTTGGATGAAGTGGTGTTCCTGATTCCAGACCCTCCCCCAGACGGAAAACTGATCGGCGAGTCCTTCGAGTGGTTGGAGTGACGGCGTCTGCGCCATCTCCGAAAATTAAATAGGGGCAAAAATTAAATAGGTGTCCCTACTATATTTCTATTATATTTTATATTTAAATTCCTTACCAATTAGTTCAGCAAGAATAGAAGTTCAATCAGCAGCATTCTATTTTGAAAAAATCGCAACTTTAGTTTGCTTCATAGTTTTGGTCTCCAATTAATTTTTTAAATAATTTTATAAATTTTTCCGCTACCCTTTCTGCTTCATATTTTTTTAGAAAAGATTTTATTATATTAAGGTTGAATTTGCCTTGAAATATTTCCCTAAGTTTGGTCTTCATATCTTCAAAATCATAATATTTTATAATTTCATTTCCCTGCAGTTCTACATAGTTAGATTGATGAAAGAGAATGGGGCAACCCGAACCTAAAAGCTGACAGACCGAACTGGATAGAACCGCTGGATACTTTTGGGAGGATTCCCTATGGATAAGTAATACATCTGAAGCATGAAGATAATTATATAATTCATCTAAAGGAAGTGCTCTTACTCGCAGGTCTATAAAATTATATTTCTTTTTCGCCTCATGCAATTCGTCCAGCTCACTTTCAGGATTGGAAATAACTAAATATCGAAGAGGATATTCCTGTGCAAGGTCATTCAAAGTTGATAAAACTGCAACAATTTCTTTTGACCTGAAGCCAAAAGAAAATATGATTTTTTCATTTAATGGTAATTTCAACTTCTTTCTGGCTTCTGTTTTATTTCCAAGTTCAAGTGGGTGATAAGGATAGGAAATCATATGAATCTTTTTAGCAGGGAAAGATTTTACTAAATAATCTTTATATCGATGGTCAAAACAGACAATAGCATCCCAGTCAAATTGATAATAAAGGGGATCGTCCGGTGCCTTACCCTCATGGACCACCTGAACGGTGATTGCTTTTTTCTTGATAATTGGAAACACTTCAAGTAGTTTTTTAGCGGGCAATCTCTCTACATTCTGGGAAACAAAGACCTTGTATTCTTCATTTAGAAGCGGAGAGGGGTCAAGGTAAGAAGCACGGGTAAATGGTATGACTTCATCAACACTAAAGTGTCTGATTACAAAATCTTCATCTTTTTGAAAGGTAGGACGGGCATCAGGATGTTTCTTGGCGGAAAATATTTTGAGCTGGTGACCTAATTTCACCCA
>JAUXAH010000502.1 GCA_030614945.1 Phycisphaerae bacterium | reverse complement strand
GCCGCAAAAGTTTTCCTCATGATGTGTGTTCCAAAGCAATTAAGGTCAAGGCCAGCGACACGAAAAGCGGCCGCCAGAATGCGGTACGCCTGAACCCGCGAAATCGGAGCGAGCACGAGGGCCGCGGCGCCGTCCCCGGCGCCGCAGTCCTTCCGGCGTGATAGAAAGACCGGTGTCTGCTGTCCTACTACAGTCAAGGACTCGAGGTCCCGTATCCAGGCCTCGAGGTAGGGCCAAACGCCAGGGGCCAAGGCGACCGATCGGCTGCTGTCCTGACCCTTACAATGCCTTCGACGGACCTTAATATAGGATGAGGGCTTTCCCAGTTTGTAGAGGTCTGAGACGACCAGAGACAGGAGTTCTGACACCCTGAATCCGGATGCTACGCCAAGGGTGAACAGCAGACGATCGCGAAGGCGGTACCGGCCAGCGAAGGACGCGAGGACCTGGCTGTACTCGGCTTCGGACAGAGGTCGACATCCAATCATTTTGCAGACTCTCCAAAATGTGTTTGTCCCATAGTTCTTTGTCTCTGACTGGATCCCAGTCGAAGACGATTGACCAGACAGTGAAGTTCAGGATGACCCCGAGACTGATCAGGAGCCAGGCGACGGACGAGACAAGTTCCCGAGGGTTGCGACACCGGGGCAAAATTGGACTCCGGCGAATGTTGGCGGCCGCCGCCAAAACGATGGCCGCGACCGCCACATTCCGCATGATGATGATAGGGGTCATGCAAGATCCTTGATTGTCAGTTGTTCTTCAACGGGCCATTCCGAAACGGGATCATCGGGATCAACGAAGGCCAAGATGTTGGCAGAGTTGTTGTCTTGGCAGACAAAGACATCGACATTGGCAGAACCGTGGACGCGAAACCGAAGCGGATGGAGATAGGTGTCCCGGGTTACATTGAGTCTGTGTTCTTCTAGCATGTGTACACTCCCCAGTGTGTTTGAGCCCCATATCATCTACTACAAGTATACCACAAGAGTGTCACAAAAGTCAAGTAAAAAGGCACCTTATTTGGGGCAAGTCACACCAAAGTTGTGGAAGTAACAAATAGGCGAAAGGTTACATTGCCGGATGCTCGGACACGTGGAGCGGTAGCGGCTGGAGCAACGGCGCATCCGCTTGCGCACCGGCCATGCCAGAGCAGCAGGCACAGGGATTGCGAAAGATGCACGGGGCATGACGGGCAAGCGGGCACGCGGGTTGTCCGGCTGGTCGGTCCGGCGCTTGCACGCGATTGGCCAGCGCAGTCCGTGGCAGACGTCCCCGGCTGACCGGCAACGAGCACGGACAATCGCGTTCCTGGAGCAAGCGCCGGACCGAGCAGCCGTCCCCGCAACCCGCGTGACCGATTGACCGGCATGACCTGTGGCCCCAGCGCAATCCCTGTGCCTGCTGCTCTGGCATGGCCGGTGTCACTCAGCGCCGTTGCTCCAGCCGCTACCGCTCCACGTGTCCGAGCATCCTTCTGTGCGCTTACGCGATGACAAAAGGCGCGTGTGCCGGAGCCCTGGCCGGCACGTGCGCCGCGCGATTGTCCGTGTGATTACGCGATCGCGTCCGCGTGGTTTGTGCTAACGCGATCGCAAAAGGCGCGTGTGCCGGCGCCCTGGCCGGCACGTGCGCCGCGCGATTGGGCATGCGCTTAGGCGATCGCGTCCGCCTGCGCGATCCCCTGGCCCGCGTGATTCACGCGATCGCGTCCGCCTGCGCTGGCGACGGCCGTCCTCGGCCGGCGCATGGAGCGGCCGGCCCTGCGGACGCGACTTTTTCAGGTCGTCGTTCCTTGC
>JAUXAH010000410.1 GCA_030614945.1 Phycisphaerae bacterium | reverse complement strand
TCGTGCTCACAGCCAAAGCCGACAAGTGCATAGGAGGCGATTGAAGCAATTTCGAGGAACACAAACAGATTGAAGATGTCCCCGGAGAGTACGACACCGTTCATACCTGCGACCATAAGCAGAAACAGACACAAGTATTTTGCCTTGGCGGTGTATTGCTCCATATATCTGGCACTAAAGAGCATCGCAGCGGCGCTGACGACGCTAATAGCCAAAAGTAAAAGAGAGCTTAAGCCGTCAAGGACAAGATTGATTCCAAGCGGGATGGACCACTTGCCTACTTCGTAGACACGGGATTGGCCGATAGAAGCAACGGCCATTACAAGCAGTGAAACGGTTACCAAATTGGCCAGGACCGTCGCAACGACCTTGCCTTTTCTGTCAAGACCGCTGAAAACCGGCAGCAAAAACGCCGTTACCAAAGGAACAGCAATGAAAACAGGTAACGGTATACTCATCCCGCCCCTCCAATCCTCAACTTAAAATGCCTTAAAGCACTACCATAGTGTTTAAGCCTTTTTTCTCTTTCAAAAGCAGCTTTTTTAGAGCTGTATGCCTCAAAATATATAAGTTCAATAGGCAACATTTTTTTTGTCGAATAGATTTTCCCTTCTCTGTGTTCTTCTAATCTCCTATGCAGATTTGAGGTGCACCCAATATAAATCCCGCCCATCTTTGATGGGCGTGGATAAATTGAGCTATCTCTTTTACTTTTTAGCAAATATACGTAAAACCATCTCTGAGGGGCGGGACTCATCCTTTCAGTCTCCTTATTTGAGTGATGTCGAAGGTGCCGTATTTTTCGTACGTTCTAATGCATATTGAAATCATAAGCGCCAAAGAACCCAGACTAATAACGATTGCAGTAAGCACAAGGGCCTGGGGTAACGGGTCAACGGAGCTACTTATGAACAAGTCAGTAACCTGGCCACCGGCGCCGGCTACGTCCTCTTTGCCAACAATCGGCGCTATACCGCCGAGACGGTAGCCGAGCATAATCAGGAAAAGGTTGACGGCATATTCCATAACCATAATGCCGATAACAATCTTGACCATATTTTTTTTGACGACCGCACAATACAGCCCAATCATAAACAGTAAGAAGCATAACGCATAAGGCATTGATTTTACCCCGTTAGAAATTTTTCCGTTTCATATAATACTATTACCCCGTCATAGAATTTGGGTTCCCGCAAGGCGGGGTCCCTCTAACAGGGTTTACTCCTTCTCGTTAGAGTCCTCAGCTGACATATCAGGTCTGAACATCGAAAGAACAAGAACGACCAGAAATAGTGAGGCACCGACCTTCAGGCCAATAGCGACATTCGACAGCGGGATGGTGCCCGCACTTATGAGATTGAATTCGTAATCTGTGCCGACCAGGTACTTTTGATGTATAAAATTCCAGAAGAAGCCGGCTGCGCCGTAAATCAGCCCACACAGGGCTACGGCAGCAAAGAGCAACGCACCAACACAATCAAGCTTTGAGGCAACCGGCAGAGAGAGATTTTCTTCTGCAAATTCTCTGCCGAATGCGAGCATAAGCAGCACGTAAGAAGAAGCCAAAATGACACCGCCGGCAAAGCCGCCGCCCGGAGTAAGATGGCCGAAAAGAATAATGTAAATGCCGAACAAAAAGATGAGCACCTTGACCCAGCTACTGATGGTCTTTACTATTATTGTCATACCCTTCATTAGTTTCATCCCTTCTTGCCGACTACAGGTAGTCCACCAAGAAATTCAAATATCAAAATGTAAAATTAAGACGTCATTTCGAGCCCGAACAAAATGAGGGCGTGGCAATCTCAAACCTAAGCAATGAGATTGCTTCGGTCGCTTCGCTCCCTCGCAATGACACCTCGCGTCATTTTTGAATTTTGCTTTGTCATTTTGCATTTTGATTTTTAATTTTTGATTTTTCTACTCGTCCTCCAGCAGCTTTTTGGGCTTTTTTCGCATTATAACAGTTGCTCCGATAATCGCAGTAAACAGTACCGTTGCTTCGCCGAGTGTATCGTAGGCACGGAAATCCAGAATGACGGAGGCCACGAGATTTGCCGCTCCTGTCTCCTGCAAGCCCCGGCTGATGTAGGTCTGGGAAGCAGCGTCAGGAACTTTGGCAAAAATGGCAGTACCAAAATCAGGTAAGGTCTCAAGAATCTTTATGCCGGCCAGAAAAATTACGAAGATAATCACCACCGAAACAACCACTCCGAAAAATTCTCTGGGACCACTGATAAAAGTCAGCTCGCGAGAAATGCAGGCACGAATCAGGATAA